>JBJKSP010000391.1:0-2640 GCA_046703865.1 Thiobacillaceae bacterium | reverse complement strand
GAGTTGTTCGATGATATCGTGCCCGGCCACAAGGCCAGGCTGGCGCCCCTGCTCAGGGCCGCCATGGCCGAGGGCCGGGTGACGGGGACGCACTACACGGGCCGCTGGGAGGACGTGGGCACCCCAGAACGGTTACGGGCACTGGATGAGGAACTGAGACATGCGGCCTGATGCGCAAATCCACCGCAGCCGTCGGCAGCGGGTGCTGGACGAGATGGGTGAGGGGGTCATGATCATCACCACCGCCCCTGAGGTCCTGCGGAACCGGGACACCCCATACCCTTACCGCTACGACAGCTATTTCTGGTGGCTGACCGGCTTTGCCGAGCCGGAGGCGGCCGTGGTCCTGGTCTCGGGGTCAGAACCCCGCCAGATCCTGTTCTGCCGAGAGAAGCACGAGGAGCGGGAGGTCTGGGACGGTTTCCGTTGGGGGCCCGAGGCCGCGCAGGAGGCCTACGGCTTCGACATTGGCCATTCCTGGGACAGGCTGGACGAGGAAATGCCCGCCCTGCTGGAGAACCAGCAGGCAGTGCATTACGCCATCGGCCGGGACATTGCCTGGGACAACCGGATCATGGGCTGGCTCAATGCCGTGCGGGGCAAGACGCGGGCGGGAGTGCGGGCGCCGGATCGGCTCTTGGACGCACGGACCCTGCTGGATGAGATGCGCCTCTACAAGGATGTTCACGAACAGGGGCTCATGCGCCGGGCCGCGGAGATCTCCGCTGCGGCCCATCGTCGGGCCATGGCCGCCACGTGGCCCGGATTGCGGGAATACGAGGTCGAGGCGGAGTTTCTGCACGAATTTCGCCGGCAGGGGGCCGGCGCCCCGGCCTATCCGTCCATCGTGGCGGGTGGCGCCAACGCCTGCGTGCTGCACTATGTGTTCAACGACCAGGTCCTCGCGGACGGCGACCTGCTGCTCATCGACGCGGGCGCCGAATACGGGGGCTATGCCGCCGACATCACCCGGACCTTCCCGGTGAACGGCCGATTTTCCGGCCCCCAGAGGGACGTCTATGAGCTCGTCCTGGCCGCCCAGTCGGCGGCCATCGAACAGGTCAGGCCCGGCAGGGCCTGGATCGCGCCCCACGAGGCCGCCCTCAGGGTGCTGACCCGTGGGTTGGTGGATCTGGGCCTGCTTGCGGGCGAGGTGGACGGCCTCATCGAGCAGGAGGCCTACAAGCGTTTCTACATGCACCGGACCGGACACTGGCTGGGCCTGGACGTGCACGATGCCGGGGAATACAAGCTCGGAGGTGAATGGCGGACGCTGCAGCCGGGCATGACCCTGACGGTGGAGCCCGGCCTGTATATCAGGGCGGCGGAAGATGTCCCGGCCGCGTTCCGGGGCATCGGCATCCGCATCGAAGACGACGCTCTCGTGACGGAGACCGGCTGCGAGATCCTGACCTCGGCGGCGCCCAAGACCGTGGCCGAGATCGAGGGGGTGATGCGCCATGATTAGCCATGCGGATATCCCCATCGTCGGGGCGGCGCGAGCAGGGAGCAGTGCCTCGCGCCCCTGGCGGGAGGTGCGACCGGCCGCGAGTCGCCGCCTGCCGTCGACATGGAAATTGTGCCTGGACGGGAAGGGTGTCAGATGATGCCGAGCCACGTGGATATCGCCATCGTCGGGGCGGCGCGAGTAGGGAGCAGTGCCTCGCGTCCCCGGCGTGAGGTGCGACCGGCCGCGAGTCGCCGCCTGCCGCCGACATGGAAATTGTGCCTGGACGGGAAGGGTGTCAGATGATGCCGAGCCACGTGGATATCGCCATCGTCGGCGGCGGGCCGGTGGGTGCGGCCCTGGCGCTGGGACTGGCGGACAGCGGCCTGACGGTGGCCCTCTTGGAGGCCAGGACCGAACTCGATGCGGGCGACCCCCGGGCGATTGCCCTGTCCCATGGCTCCCGGCTGATCCTGGAGCGGCTGGGGGCCTGGACCGTTCTGGCCGACCGCGCTACGGCCATCGAGACCATCCACGTCTCGCAAGCCGGCGGTTTCGGGCGTGCCTTGATCAGCGCCGCCGAGGCTCGGGATCCGGCCCTGGGATACACGGTGCGCTACGGCGACCTTCACGCCGCACTGGCCAGTGGACTCGGCAGCAGCGGGACGTCGCTGATCGCGGGCGCCCGGGTGACGGCGGTCAGGCCCCTGGCCGGCTGCGGCCTGGTGGAATACCGGCGGGGCGGCCTGGATTGGTCCCTCTCGGCGCGTCTGATCGCCCTCGCGGACGGGGGCAGGAGCCTACCCGTCGCCGACAAGACGGTGAAGGATTACGGACAGAGCGCCGTGGTCTGCACGGTCGCCACCTCCCGGCCCCAGGGACGCCGGGCCTATGAGCGGTTCACCCCCAAGGGCCCCATCGCCCTCCTGCCTCTGGGCGAACGCTACGCCCTGGTCTGGACCACACCCTCGGATCAGGTGGAGGACAGGCTCGGACTCTCGGACGCCGACTTCCTGACCCAACTGCAGTCAGCCTTCGGCGAACGCCAGGGTGCGTTCGTCGCCTCGGGTCCACGCTCGGCATTTCCCCTGCGGCTGGTCACCACCCGGCAGCGGGAGCGGCCGGGCCTGGCCCTCATCGGCAATGCCGCCCAGACCCTGCACCCCGTGGCGGGGCAGGGCTTCAACCTCGGC
>JBJKSP010000390.1:0-3445 GCA_046703865.1 Thiobacillaceae bacterium | reverse complement strand
CCGGCTGCTCCAGCAGCACCTGCCAGGGCGGCCCCGACGCCCACACATCCCCAAGCAGATTGACCATGACCACCGGCGACAGCTGGCGTGGATCGCCCAAGGGCAGGCCGCACAGGGCGCGCACCTGCTGCTGGAACTGGTCCGTGGCGCAGGCATCCAGGGTGTAGTGCCCGCTGTTGTGGGGCCGGGCCGCCATTTCGTTGGCCAGGATGTCACCCGCCCGGGTGACGAAAAACTCCACCGCCAGGACCCCGCAGTAATCCATGCGCTCGGCGATCGCCTGGGCCGTGGCCCGGGCCGACCCGGCCACATCCGGGGGAACCCGCGCCGGGACGATGCTCACGTCCAGGATGCCGCTGCGATGACGGTTCTCGGCCACCGGGAAGACGGCGGTCTCCCCCGCGGAATTGCGTGCCAGCACCACGGAGACCTCCCACGCCAGGTCCACCATGCGCTCCAACACACAGGGTTTGGCGCCAAGGCCGTCGAAGGCCCCGGCCAGCTCCGAGGCATTGTCGATAAGGATCTGCCCCTTGCCGTCGTACCCCAGGCGGGACAGCTTGAGCAGGGCGGGGCCGCCGATCGCCTCCCACGCTGCGTGCAGTTCATCGGCGCTTCTCACCGGAGCGAATGCGGCCGTGGCGATGCCGTGATCCCGGAACCAGGTCTTTTCGGCAATGCGGTCCTGGGCCACCGCCACCGTCGCGGCGGAGGGGGCGACGACACAATGCTGGGCCAGCACCTCCAGCGACTCCGCCGGCACGTTCTCGAACTCCGTGGTGACCGCATGGCAGATGCTGGCCATGCGCAGAAGGGCCACGGCATCCCGGTAATCGGCCTTGAGGTGGATATCCGCCATCTGGCCGGCCGGGCTGTCCGGATCCGGGTCCAGCACGGCGACCCGGTAGCCCATGACCCGGGCGGCGACGGCGAACATGCGGCCGAGCTGTCCTCCGCCCAGCACCCCCAGCGTGGCCCCCGGCAGGATTGGGTTCATGTCTAGTCGGGCAGGCGCATGGCCAGGACCGACGCGGTCTGGTCCTGGCGGAAGGCCGACAGCCTTTCCCGGATGCCTTCATCGTCGTTTGCGAGCAGGGCGGCGGCGAACAGGGCGGCATTGGCCGCGCCCGCCTCGCCGATGGCAAACGTCGCCACCGGCACGCCCCGGGGCATCTGGACGATGGACAAGAGGGAATCCAGGCCCTTGAGGGCCTTGGACATGACCGGTACGGCCAATACGGGCAAAAGCGTCTTGGCCGCCGTCATTCCCGGCAGGTGGGCCGCCCCGCCCGCGCCGGCGATGACGCACTTCAGCCCCCTGTCGGACGCCGTGGCGGCATAGTCGAACAGCAGGTCCGGCGTCCTGTGGGCGGAGACCACGCGCTTCTCGAAGGGGATCTGCAGCTGAACCAGGATATCGGCGGCGTGGCGCATGGTGTCCCAGTCGCTCACGCTGCCCATGATGATGCCGACCAGTGGGTTGTCCATGGAGTCGTTCCCTGCCAAAGGTCTGAATGATAGTGCCCGGGTGACGATTAAAAAAATCTGCCCAGTTGCCGCCCATCCCTGTTCCGCGAGATCCGGGTGGCCCGGTTTCAGAAGGGGATGACCGCCTCCGGCGCCGCCTTGCGGATGATGCCCCGAAACTGACCCTGTATCCTGTCCAGCCCGGCCTGATCGTCCGCCTCGAAACGCAACACGATGACGGGGGTCGTGTTGGAGGCGCGCATCAAACCGAAACCGTCGTTGTACTCCACCCGCAGGCCGTCCAGGGTGATGACCTCCCGGGCGCCTTCGAACCGCGCCTCTTCCCGCAGCCTCGCAAGCAGACGATGGGGCTCGCCCTCGCGCATCTGGATGTTGAGTTCGGGGGTGTTCACGGTGTCTGGCAGCCCGTGGAGCGTGGCGCTGACATCCGTCTGCCGGGACAGGTATTCCAGCAGACGGGCGCCTGCATAGAGGCCGTCGTCGAAGCCATACCAGCGCTCCTTGAAAAAGACATGCCCGCTCATTTCGCCTGCCAGGAGGGCGCCCGTCTCCTTCATCTTGGCCTTGATGAAGGAATGGCCGGTCTTCCACAGCAGGGGCGTACCGCCGCGCTCCGAGATCCACTGATACAGATTCCGGGTGGATTTGACGTCGAAGATGATCCGGGCGCCGGGATTGCGGGACAGGACATCCGCCGCGAACAGCATGAGCTGTCGGTCTGGGTAGATGATCTGCCCGTCCCGGGTGACGACACCCAGGCGGTCTCCGTCCCCGTCGAAGGCCAGGCCGATTTCCGCCTCGCCGGTCTTGAGGCGCCGGATCAGGTCCTGCAGGTTCTTGGGCTGGGAGGGGTCCGGATGGTGGTTGGGAAAGCTGCCGTCCACCTCGCAGTACATCTCCTCCACCTGACAGCCCATGGCGCGGTACAGGCGGGGGGCATAGGCACCGGCCACGCCGTTGCCGCAGTCCACGATGATCTTCATGGGCCGGGCCGGTTTCACGTCCGAGACGATCCGGTCGATGTAGGCCTGGGCGACGTCCACCTGCCGATATCCGCCCGCGCCGGCGGCCAAGTCGCCCGATTCCAGCCTGGACTTGAGCCCCTGGATGGTCTCCCCGGACAGGGTCTCCCCACCGAGCACCATCTTGAGGCCGTTGTAGTCGGGTGGATTGTGGGAACCCGTCACCATCACGGCGGAGCCGGTGCCCAGGTGATAGGCCGCGAAATAGGTCATGGGGGTGGTGACCAGCCCGATGTCGATGACGTTGATGCCGGTACTTTGTATCCCCCCGGCCAGGGCGGCCGCCAGCGCAGGCCCCGACACGCGGCCGTCGCGGCCGATCACGATATCGGTCTGGCCGCGCGCGCCGGCCTCCGTACCCAGGGCGCGGCCCACCTGTTCCACGATCTCGGGGGTCAGCGTCTTCCCGACGACCCCCCTGATGTCATAGGCCTTGAAGATTTCTGCAGGTATCGATGACATGTCTGTCTCCCATTCCACAGCGGATTATCCTTGCCCGACATTTCAGGCGCCAACACAAAAAAAAGCGGCACCGGAATCCGATGCCGCTTGGAAAACCGCCATTGCGGCGGTCAGGGAGGTTCAGTTAGTAACCTGTTCGCAAGCCCAGGCCGCTTTGCGCATACTGTAGCAATACGCATGCCATTCACAGCCCGGACATGCCACCCCAACTGGAGCCATATATCCAATTGGTTATATGTCTATAGAAATACACCTTTTGAAAAACTCTGTCGAGAATCAATTTGTACTGTCACTTATCCGACACTCTTACCGTGGGACAGGAGCCACAGGAGCGAAGGTCAGTGCAGGGGGAAAGGCACATCCTCCTGTAGGCCCGACGCGGCGACAACGGCCGGGGAGGCATGGTGAAGCACCAGACGCCATCCCAGGGAGGTGAGCCGATAGACATTGGTCGCCACCATGGGGGGTCTGGC
>JBJKSP010000389.1:0-11621 GCA_046703865.1 Thiobacillaceae bacterium | reverse complement strand
GCCTAAGATGAGATAATTCAAGCCTTTCAGTCGACAGGTCAGACATGGCCCCGCGCACCCTTTACGACAAACTCTGGGACGCCCACGTGGTCCACATGGAGCCGGACGGGACTGCGCTCATTTATATCGATCGTCATCTGGTGCACGAGGTGACCAGCCCCCAGGCCTTCGAGGGGCTCAAGGCCACCGGCCGGCGGCCTTGGCGGACGGGTTCCGTGCTCGCGGTGCCCGACCACAACGTGCCCACCACGGACCGGGACAAGGGCATCGCCGATCCCGTGTCGCGGCTGCAGGTGGCCACCCTGGACGCGAACTGCGCCGAGTTCGGCCTGACCGAATATCCCATGGATGACCCGCGCCAGGGCATCGTCCACGTCATCGGCCCGGAGCAGGGTTTCACCCAGCCGGGCATGACCCTGGTGTGCGGCGACTCCCATACCAGCACACACGGCGCCTTTGCGGCCCTGGCCTTCGGCATCGGCACTTCCGAGGTGGAGCACGTGCTGGCCACCCAATGCCTTTGGCAGAAGAAGTCCAAGAGCCTGCTGGTCAAAGTGGAGGGCGACCTGGGACCGGGGGTGACCGCCAAGGACATCGCTCTGGCGGTGATCGGCAAGATCGGCACCGCCGGCGGCACGGGCCATGCGGTCGAGTTCGGCGGTTCGGCCATCCGCGCCCTGTCCATGGAAGGCCGCATGACCTTGTGCAACATGGCCATCGAGGCCGGCGCACGGGCGGGGCTGGTAGCGGCGGACGAAAAGACCGTCGAGTATCTGCGCGGACGCCCATATGCCCCCAAGGGCGAGCTGTGGGATGCCGCAGAGTCCTATTGGCGCGGCCTGGCGTCCGACCCCGGGGCGGCCTTCGATGCCGTGGTGGAACTGGATGCCGCGGAGATCCGTCCCCAGGTCACCTGGGGCACCTCCCCGGAGATGGTGGTGCCGGTGGACGGGCGCGTGCCGGATCCGGCGGAGGCCCCCAGCGCCGTGAAGAAGGGCGATTGGGAGCGGGCCCTGGGTTACATGGGCCTGGAGCCCCACACCCCCATGGCCGATATCGCGGTGGACAAGGTCTTCATCGGCTCCTGCACCAACTCACGCATCGAGGACTTGCGCGAAGCCGCGGCCGTGGTCCGGGCGCTTTCCGGACGCGGGGTGGCCGCCAATGTCAGGCTGGCCATGGTGGTGCCGGGTTCCGGACTGGTGAAGCGGCAGGCGGAGACCGAGGGCCTGGACCGGGTGTTCCGGGAAGCGGGTTTCGAATGGCGCGAGCCGGGCTGCTCCATGTGCCTGGCCATGAATGCGGACCGGCTGGAGCCGGGCGAGCGTTGCGCCTCCACTTCCAACCGGAACTTCGAGGGGCGCCAGGGGCAGGGCGGCCGCACCCATCTGGTCAGTCCCGCCATGGCGGCGGCGGCGGCGATTTACGGGCATTTCGTGGACGTACGGAACTTGCAGTGAGGTGAAGAAGTGACGACGAAACATTGGGTCATCCTGGGTGTGGCGAAAGTGGTCCTGCTCGCCCTGGCCGTCGGCATCGTGTTCAGCATCTACGGATGCAACACGGTGCGCGGCATGGGCCAGGACATTCAAAAAGCGGGCGAGGTCATCCAGAGGTCCTCCCAATAATGAAGCCATTCGTGACCCATGATGGCCTGGTGATGCCCCTGGACCGGGCCAACGTGGACACCGACGCCATCATCCCCAAGCAGTTCCTCAAGTCCATCAAGCGTTCCGGATTCGGACCCAATCTGTTCGACGAGTGGCGCTACCTGGACCGGGGTGAACCGGGCAAGCCCGATCACGACCGTCCGCTGAATCCGGATTTCGTGCTCAACCAGCCCCGCTACCAGGGCGCCTCGGTGCTGCTGGCCCGGGAAAACTTCGGATGCGGCTCTTCCCGGGAGCATGCCCCGTGGGCGCTGGAGGACTACGGTTTCCGGGTGATCATCGCGCCGTCCTTCGCGGACATCTTCTTCAACAACTGCTTCAAGAACGGCGTGCTGCCCATCGTCCTGCCGGCGGCGACGGTGGACCGGCTGTTTCGGGAAACCTTCGCCAACGAAGGCTACGCCCTCACGGTGGACCTGGGCGCCCAGACCATCAACACGCCTACCGGAGAGGTCATCCCCTTCGACGTGGATGCCGAGCGCAAGCACCGCCTTTACAACGGTCTGGACGACATCGGCATCACGCTCCAGCATGTGGATCAGGTCCGGGCCTACGAGGCGCGGCGCAAGCAGGAAACCCCCTGGCTGTTCGGGTAGACGCGGCTTCCGGTCCACCTTTCCCGCCGTTGATCCAGTCCAACATGATCTGAGATGGAGAACGCATGAAAATCGCGGTATTGCCGGGCGACGGCATCGGCAAGGAGATCGTCGCCCAGGCGATGTAGGTGCTGGACGGCCTGAGACGGGACGGCCTGAAGATCGAGACCGAGGAGGCCCACATCGGCGGCGCGGGCTACGACGCCGCCAAAGACCCGCTGCCGCCATCGACGCTGGCGCTGGCCCGGTCGGCCGACGCCGTGTTGCTGGGCGCCGTGGGCGGGCCCGAATACGACACCCTGGACCGGCCCCTGCGCCCGGAGCGGGGGTTGTTGCGCATCCGCAAGGAATTGAACCTGTTCGCCAACCTGCGCCCGGCTTTGCTGTATCCCGAACTGGCCTCGGCCTCCACGCTGAAACCGGAAGTAGTGGCGGGCCTGGACATCATGATCGTGCGGGAGCTGACCGGCGACGTGTACTTTGGCCAGCCCCGGGGCATCGAGGTGCGGGACGGCCAGCGCTGGGGCTTCAACACCATGATCTACTCCGAGAGCGAGGTCAGTCGCGTGGCCCACGTGGCCTTCGGCATCGCCATGAAGCGGGACCGCAGGCTCTGTTCCGTGGAGAAGGCCAACGTGCTGGAATGCTCGGAGCTGTGGAAAGAGGTGGTCATCGAGGTGGCGAAGGAATACCCCGAGGTCCGGCTCACCCACATGTACGTCGACAACGCCGCCATGCAACTGGTGCGCAATCCCAAGCAGTTCGACGTCATCGTCACCGGCAACATCTTCGGCGACATCCTGTCGGACGAGGCCTCCATGCTTTCCGGCTCCATCGGCATGCTGCCCTCGGCCTCCCTGGACCAGCACGGCAAGGGCATGTACGAGCCCATCCACGGCAGTGCGCCGGACATCGCAGGCAAGGACCAGGCCAACCCCCTGGCCACGATCCTGTCCCTGGCCATGATGTTCCGCTACACCTTCGCCGACGCGGCCACGGCCGAGCGCATAGAGACTGCGGTGAAGAAGGTGATCGGCCAGGGTTACCGTACCGGCGACATCTGGACGGAGGGCTGCCAGCGGGTGTCATGCAGCCGGATGGGCGACGCTGTGGTAGCGGCGATGTAGCATCACGCCGAAAGAATTAAGACAAACATGACATTGGCAAAGTCGGGAGTAGACGATTTTGCATTTCACTGTTCACCTTTCAGTTTTCATGGATAGCCAGAGGTAATCAAATGAAGCGAGTGGGCCTGGTCGGCTGGCGCGGGATGGTGGGTTCGGTCCTGATGCAGCGCATGCGTGAGGAACAGGATTTCCGGCATTTTGAACCGGTGTTCTTCACCACTTCCAATCCCGGCGGCAAGGGGCCCGACATCGGCAAGGACGTGCCGCCGCTCAGGGATGCCATGAGCGTAGACGAGCTCAAGGCCATGGATGTCATCGTCACCTGCCAGGGCGGCGACTACACCAAGGACATCTACCCGCATCTGCGGGGTGCAGGCTGGGACGGCTACTGGATCGACGCGGCCTCGACCCTGCGCATGAAGGATGAGGCCATCATCGTCCTGGACCCGGTCAACCTGAACGTGATCAAGGACGGGCTGGCCAAGGGAGTCAAGACCTACGTGGGTGGGAACTGCACCGTCTCGCTCATGCTCATGGCCATCGGCGGGCTCTTCGACGCGGGGCTCGTGGAATGGATCAGCCCCATGACCTACCAGGCCGCCAGCGGTGCCGGGGCGCGCAACATGCGCGAACTCCTGCAGCAGATGGGGGCCGTCCACACCGAGGTGAAGGCACTGCTGGACGACCCCGCCTCCGCCATCCTGGAGATCGACCGCCAGGTCACCGGTTTCCTGCGTTCCGACCGTTATCCCCTGGAGGCCTGGCCGGTGCCCCTGGCCGCCTCTCTGATCCCCTGGATCGACGTGCAGCTTGATTCCGGCCAGTCGAAAGAGGAGTGGAAGGCCCAGGTGGAGGCCAACAAGATCCTGGGAAGAAGCGCCGATCCCGTCCCCATCGACGGACTGTGCGTCCGGGTGGGGGCCATGCGCTGCCACAGCCAGGCCTTGACCATCAAGCTGACCCGGGACGTGCCCCTGGACGAGATCCACGGTCTCATCGCGGCCCATAACGACTGGGTCCGAGTGGTTCCCAATGACCGCGACATCAGCATGCGGGAACTGACGCCGGCGGCGGTCACGGGCACCCTGACCGTGCCGGTGGGGCGCATGCGCAAGCTCAACATGGGCCCCGAGTACTTGTCCGCCTTCACGGTGGGCGACCAGTTGCTCTGGGGCGCGGCCGAACCCTTGCGCCGCATGTTGCGCATCCTTCTGGAAGGCTGATCTATTGAATGCCGCAGGCATACGGCTGACCCTCATCGGGGCCGACGAGCCGGTGGGAGAGGCCCTGTGCGAAGAGCTGGGGGAACGGGACCTGGCCATCGCCGAGCTGACCCCCGTCAGCCTAGCGGAAGCGGAAGGTTGTGTCAGTTACCGGGGGGACGACATCCCTTGCCTGAGCCTCGATCAGCTGAATTGGGACCGGACGGATCTCGTCGTCATGGCGGTGGCCGGTCCGGCGGTACAGCGGCTGGGCAAGGCGGCCCTGGAACGTGGATGTCCCGTGGTCGGAACGAAGCAGGCACTGCCCGTTGGAGTCGGAACAGGGGAAAATCCGGCCTACCCGGTAATGGATGCGAGTGCGTCGGCCATCCTGCGGGTACTCGGGCCCATTGCGAATGGTTACGGCCTATCCGCGGTGAGCGGTTTCGTCGGCCTGCCCGTGGCGGCGCGGGGCAGGGAAGGGATCGAGGAACTGGCCAATCAATCACGCGGCCTGTTCGCCCTGGAATCCCCGGAGCCCGAGGTCTTCCCGGTCCAGATCGCGTTCAATCTCATTCCCCAGGTGGGAGGTAATGAAATGGAGGCCACGGAATTCGAATCGGATTTGCAGGAGATTCTGGGTCTATCCCTGGGGCAATCCCTGCGCATACAGATCACGGCAGCCTGGCTACCGACTTTCTACGGCGGGGTGGCGGCACTGCATGGCATCTCCGAGTCGCCAATAACTATTAAGGAAATTCAAAAAACGTTCGATAAAGTGCCTGGTATTACGATTATGGATACGCACATGCCGGGTGGCGTTCCAACGCCGGTGACAGATGCGGTAGGCAGTGGGGACGTGTTCATCGGCAGATTGAAAGTCGATCCCCATGACGATAACTGCTTCTCCATCTGGTTGGCTTTCGATCAGCCCCGCCTGCAAGCCGCGCAGATATTGGATGCTGTGGAAAAACTGATTGAACGGAAAATGAGTTCGGTGCTAACGTAAGAATCGCGGTGAGATAGTGTGCCTAACTGTATGAGACATTTTCAAAATCCACGCTTGGAATAGCCAGGGTAAACACACCGGATAACTTTGAGATTAAGGGCGGAGCCATGCGGAAAAATTTGCGGATCAGCGGGTTGTTGAGTGCGCTTCTGATGGCCTGGGGCGTGCATGCGGCGGGATTGGGCAAACTCACTGTCCAGTCCGCGCTTGGAGAGCCTCTGCGGGCGCAAATCGAACTGCTGTCCGTCCCGAAGGGGGACCTGGGTAACATCACGGCCAAACTGGCCAACAGCGATGCCTATCGCCAGGCGCATATCGAATGGGCGGATGCCCTGTCCGGCCTGCACTTCAAGGTGATGCAGAGCCCCAGCGGGCAGGCCGTCATCAGGATCAGTTCCACCAAGCCCGTCAACGATCCTTTCCTGGATATGTTGATCGAGATCGATTGGAACTCGGGCCGGCTGCTGCGGGAGTACACCATCCTCCTGGATCCCCCGGGCATATCCCGGTCCCTGCCCGAGGCCACGCCGACCCAATCTGCCATGCCGGCTGCCACGATGCCTGTTCCCGGCAAGGCGGCGTCAGCGACGGCGGAAGTCCAGCCCAAACCTGCAGCGCCGGTGGCCAAGACGGCAAAGCGTTACGGCCCGGTCAAGGCGGGAGAGACCCTGATGGGAATCGCCGTCAAGACCCGCCCGGAAGATGTGACCGTCGATCAGATGATGCTGGGCATTTACCAGGAGAACAAATCCGCCTTTTTCGGGAACATCAATCGCCTGAAGCAGGGTGCCGTGCTCAAGATCCCGAATCGGGACAGGGCCATGCTGGTGGATCCGGCCCGCGCCAGCCGTGCCGTGCATATGCAGGACAGTGCATGGCAGGCCTATCGGCACCAGTTGGCGCAGGCAGCCGCTGCCGCCCCCCAGGTCCCTGTCCAGAAGGAGGAGGCCGCTCAGGGCAGGATCGTGACCAAGCCGGAAGCCAAGACTCCTCCCCCTGCCCAGGCCCCCCGGGATGTCCTGACCTTATCCAAGGGTGAACCGGCCGGGGCCGCCGGGACGCAGGCCAATATCCAGGAAAAGCTCCAGTCCATGGAAGAGGATTTGGCAGCCAAAGGCCGTTCCCTGAAGGACGCCCAGAATCGGGTAGCCCAGCTGGAGAAAACAGTGGGGGATCTGCAGCGCCTGCTGGAGCTCCAGAAACAAGTGGGTGCGAAGGCACCCGAGACACCCCCGCCCGCGGCCGCGCCGGCCCAGCCGCCTGCGCCGCAACCCGCGGTGGCGACCCCCGCACCACCACCCGCAGCGACCCCCGCACCGGTACACAAGCCGAGCAAACCGGCACCGGTCGCTGCGCCCATTCCAGAGCCGGCCACGGGGGGCGGCAGCAGTTGGCTCTCCACCTTCATCGACAATCCGCTGTACATCGGGGGCATCGTCGCCGCCATGCTGCTTTCCGGCCTGCTTTGGATGATGATGGTCGGCAGCAGGCGCCGGCAGGGGCTCACCAACTTCGAAGACAGCATCATGACCGGCGGGGAGTTCAAGCATGAGGCCGTGTTCAATGCCGGCACTGCCACCAGCGGCAGCGCAACCGGCAGCAGCGCCCTCCTGACGGATTTCAGCCGATTGGGCCTGGGGGCCATCGATACCCACGAGGTGGACCCCATCGCCGAGGCCGAGGTTTACATGGCCTATGGACGCGATGCTCAGGCCGAGGAAATCCTCAAGGAGGCCCTGGGCAAGGATCCGTCCCGCCACGAGATCACCTTGAAATTGCTGGAGATCTACGCGGCCCGCAAGGATCCGGTTGCCTTCGAGACCCTTGCCAGCGAGCTCTACGCCAGCCTGGGCGGGCAGCCTACGGAAACCTGGCTCAAGGCGGCGGACCTGGGGCGCAGCGTCGATCCGGACAACCCTCTATACCGCATCTCGCCGGACCTGACTCCCCTCAAGACCGCCGAGGAAGCTGCGGCGGAAATGCGCGCAAGCCAGGCGGCGGCCGCGCCGGAGGCAGAGCCCGAGGCGGAGGCGCAGCCGGCACTCGAGGAAGAGGAGGCCATCCCGGAGGCCGGAATGGGACCGACGGATCTGGAGGAACCGGTCGCGTTCGAAGCGGCGCCAGAGGTAGAAACCCAGCCGGAGACCGAGCCGGGCGTCATGGAGTTCGAACCCAGTTTTGCCGAACCCAGCGCTGGCGGCGAGGCCGAAACCCTGGAGTGGGAGGTCCCGCCTGCGCCTGAGGAACCCGCCGCTGAGATGGGGGAAGAGGCGACGGCGACCGAGGAATTGGAATGGCCTGAGCCTTCCCTGGAGAGCCCAGCGGAGGAAGCCGTAGGCGCTGGCGGCGAGTTGGAGCAGGGGCTGCCCCCGGCGGCAGAGGCCATGGACAGCGGGCTGGCCGAGGAGGCCGCAACCCTGGAGGAGGTCTCCCCTCAGGAAACGGCGATGGAAGGGCTGGCCGAACCGGAGTTGTCCGAGGCGGTCATGCCTGAGGCTCTGCCCGAGACCGTCGCTGAGACAGCCGCCTCGATGGAAGCGGAATTGGAGCTTCCGGAAGAACCGGTTGTGCCGGAGACCGAGCCCGAAGAGGCGTTGCCCGAGGGCCAGGAGGAAGAGACCGCAGCGGCACCGACCCTGGATTTCAGCGGCATCGACCTGGAACTCAAAGAGCCGTCGGAAGCGGCCGAAGTGAAGGCCGAAGCACCCGCCGGCGAAGCGGAAACGGCCATCGACCCGGAACTCTGGGAAGAGAACAACACCAAGCTGGATCTGGCTCGGGCCTATCTGGAGATGGGCGACAAGGAAGGCGCGCGCGAGATTCTTCAAGAAGTGCAGGCCGACGGGGACACGAAGCAGCGCGAGGAGGCCGATCGGCTGATGGCAGAGGCGGGCTGATTGCACCCAGCCACGAGGATCATTCTTTACGTCTATTCAGCCCTGGTGGTCCCAGGGCTGAATTTTTTTCAGCTGGGAATCCTCAACGGCATCCTGATCCTGGCGAGCGTCAAGCGGTGGGGGGCGTTGTATCGACTCCTTAAAAGGGCGCGCTGGCTGCTGCTGCTCATGATCCTGACCTATGCCTATCACCTTCCCGGAGATGTCGTGTGGCATGCCCTGGGTGACTGGTCACCGACGCGCCAGGGCCTGCACGCCGGCGTGATGCAAAGCTGGCGCCTGGCCACGATGCTGCTGCTGCTCGACGTCCAGATCCTGCGTCTGCCCGTGGAGGGCCTTCTGACCGGCATATACGCCCTGCTGAGGCCTTTTGCACCGCTGGGCCTGGACCCCAGGCGGGCCGCGTTGCGCCTTGCCCTGACCATGGAGGCCATGGAACAGCCCGGCGGGCTCAAGGTGTTCAGGGCCATACTGGAGGGACGTCATCCGGAAGATACCCTGCCCCGCGAGTACGCCCTGTCCATCAGACCTTTCCGGATGCTCGACTGGTTTTCTATCTTGTTGGGGTTGATCGGTTTGATCCTATGGTTCAGCGCATAGCCTTGGGGCTGGAATACGACGGGCGTGCCTTCTGCGGCTGGCAGACGCAGCCTTCTGGCTGCGCCATCCAGGACATTTTGGAGGGGGCTCTGTCCGGGGTCCACGGCGGACCGGTGAGTACCACGGTCGCGGGGCGGACCGATGCGGGCGTGCACGCGTCCATCCAAGTGGTTCATTTCGATGCGATCCATCCGCGCCCGCTCCAGGCCTGGGTGCGCGGGGTCAACGCGGCCCTGCCCGAGGCGGTGGCGGTGCTCTGGGCCAGTGAGGTCCCCCAGTCATTCCATGCCCGATACTCGGCCCTGGAACGGACGTACCGCTATATCCTGCTCAACCATCCGGTGCGACCGGCCCTGTTGGCCGGACGGGTGGGTTGGCTGCACGGGGACCTGGATGTGGCGGCCATATCGGAGGCTGGGGGCTCATTGCCGGGTACCCACGACTTCTCCGCCTTCCGGAGTGCCGGATGCCAGGCCAAGTCTCCCGTGCGTGAGCTGCGCCGCGTCAGCGTGGCGCGGCAGGGCCGGTTTGTCGTGTTCGAGTTCAGTGCCAACGGTTTCCTTCATCATCAGGTTCGGAACATGGTGGGTGCCCTGGCCTGGGTGGGCCTGGGCCGTAGGCCGCCGGAGTGGGTGGCGGAGGTGCTCCAAGCCCGGGACCGACAGCTGGGAGCGGCCACCTTTTCGCCGGACGGCCTCTACCTTGCTGGAGTGCGCTACGATCCTGCCTGGAACCTTCCGGAAGTCGAACAACGCCTCAGTTTTTCTGAAACCTGAAACCTGAAACCTAAGCATGACCCGGGTGAAGTTCTGCGGCATCACGCGCATCGAAGACGCCCTGGCGGCCGCGGCCGCCGGCGCGGATGCCATCGGCCTCGTGTTTCATGCCCTCAGCCCCCGGCGGGTGACCCGCGAGGAGGCGGCTGCCATCATGGCCGCCCTGCCGCCCTTCATCACCACCGTCGCCTTGTTCGTGGATCCCGCCGAATCGGAGGTGGAGGACGTGCTGGAGCGGGTAAGGCCGGACCTGTTGCAGTTCCACGGCGATGAACCGCCCGATTTCTGCCGGCGTTTCGGACGGCCCTACCTCAAGGCCCTTCGGGTCCGGCCGGGCGTGGATTTGCTACAATATGCGGCCCATTATTCGGATGCCCGCGGATTGTTGCTGGATGCCTATAGCCACCAGGCCCACGGCGGCACCGGCCACAGCTTCGATTGGGATCTGATCCCGGCCGGCCTGCCGACACCCGTCATCCTGGCCGGCGGGCTGAACCCGGACAACGTGGCCCGGGCAATCGGACAGGTCAGGCCCTGGGCGGTGGATGTCTCCAGCGGGGTCGAGGCCGCCCCCGGCGGCACGAGCCCACGGCGCGTCAAGGATGCGGCCAAGATCGTCGCCTTCATTGAGGAAGTTCGAAATGCAGATGTATGACCTGCCGGATATCCACGGGCATTTCGGGCCCTACGGCGGCATCTTCGTCGCCGAGACGCTCATGGCCGCCCTGGACGAACTCAGGCACCAGTACGAGCAGGTCAGGAACGATCCCGGCTTCCAGGCCGAGTTCGCCTATGAGCTCAAGCACTACGTGGGGCGGCCGAGCCCGGTCTACCATGCCCGGCGCTGGTCGGACCACCTGGGCGGGGCCAGGATCTACCTCAAGCGCGAAGACCTCAACCATACCGGTGCGCACAAGATCAACAACACCGTGGGGCAGGCCCTGCTGGCCCGCCGCATGGGCAAGCCCAGGGTCATCGCCGAGACCGGGGCCGGACAGCACGGCGTGGCCACCGCCACCGTTGCGGCCCGCTACGGCATGGAGTGCGTGGTCTACATGGGCAGCGAGGACGTCAAGCGCCAGGCACCGAACGTCTACCGCATGAAGCTGCTGGGCGCCACAGTGGTGCCCGTGGAGTCCGGCTCCAGGACATTGAAGGACGCCTTGAACGAGGCTATGCGCGACTGGGTCACCAACGTGGAGAACACCTTCTACGTCCTGGGCACCGCCGCCGGGCCCCATCCCTATCCCATGATGGTGCGGGACTTCCAGACCATCATCGGGCGGGAATGCATCACTCAGATGACCGAACTGGCCGGGCGCCAGCCGGATGCCGTGATCGCCTGCGTGGGCGGCGGCTCCAACGCCATCGGCATCTTCCACCCCTATATCCCGGATCCGGAGGTGCGCCTCATCGGCGTGGAGGCGGCCGGCCTGGGACTGGCCTCGGGCCGGCACGCCGCGCCCCTGGCGGCCGGTACGCCCGGCGTGCTGCACGGGTTCAGGTCCTACCTGATGCAGGACGAGGACGGCCAGGTCATGGAGACCCACTCGGTGTCCGCCGGCCTGGACTATCCCGGCGTCGGGCCGGAACATGCCTGGCTCAAGGACAGCGGCCGGGCCGAGTACGTGGCGGTGACCGACGACGAGGCCCTCGCCGCCTTCCACGACCTGTGCCGCTATGAGGGCATCATCCCCGCCCTGGAATCCAGCCATGCCCTGGCTTACGCCGCCAGGCTGGCCCC
>JBJKSP010000388.1:0-3631 GCA_046703865.1 Thiobacillaceae bacterium | reverse complement strand
CCGGGCTCGTCCGCAAGCCGAAGGCAATGTTCTGCTCCACCGTCAAATGAGGGAAAAGAGCATAGTTCTGAAAAACGTAGCCCAGGCCGCGGTTTTCGGGAGGAACGGCCGTAATGTCGTCGCCGTTCAGCTCGATGCGGCCTTCGAAGGGCGTGTTGAAACCGGCCACGGTCTCCAGCAATACGCTCTTCCCGGAACCGCTCGGCCCCAGGATAACCAGCGTCTGGCCTTGTTCCAGCGCCAGAGATACCTGGCGCAACTGGAAATGCCCCAGTCTTACCGACAGTCCCCTTAGCGCGAAGTAGCTCATGACCGCCCCGGTCCCCAGGTGAGGTTCACCAGATAGCGGAATACCAGGAAGGTGGAAAGCGTGACCGCGAGGAACAGGACCGCCATCGCCGATGACTCGCCGAGACCGAACTGCAGGAACAGGTCGTAGATCTTCACGGGCGCGGTCATCGGATAGAAGGTGAGCACGATGACGGCCCCGAACTCGCTGATCGAGCGGGCGAAGGTCAGCGCAAGCCCCGTCAGGATGCCGCGCCGCGCCAGCGGCAGGGTGACCCTGAACAGGATCGCCCAACGTCCGGCACCCAGGGTCCGGGCTACCTTCTCCAGCCTGGGATCGACGGACTCCAGCCCGACCCGCGCGGCATTGACGGCATACGGCACGCTGACGTAGAGCATGGCCAGGACGACTCCGGCGGTGGTTCCCCAGAAACGGATCCCGGTGTAGGTCTCGAGCGGGGCGCCGACGATGCCCGTGCGGCCGAACACGAACAAGAGGCTGATGCCGACCACCGTGTGCGGCACGGCCAGCGGCAGGTCGACGATCGCTTCGACGATGCCCTTCCCGGGGAAGGACGTGCGGGCGAGCAGATAGGCCAGAGGGATGCCCAGCAACGCCGCCGTGAGCATGGTCAGGAAGGCGCACTCCAGGCTCAGGATGATGGCGCTGCGGACCTCGACATCCGCTGCGGCATGGATCAGGCTCGCGCTCGTCTGGCTGCCGTACAGCTGCAGCAGCGGCAGGGCGACGAAGGCGATCAGCACGCCACTCACCAGAGAAAAGGCGAACATGACCCCGCCCTGCCGCCCGGGTCTGCGTGAGTTCATTCGCAGCCCCTGCCAGGCGGCTCACGTCGTATGCCTGCCACCCGCCATGCGGCCGTATCGTTCATGGCGTTCCGACGCGGAGAGACATTCAGCGCTCGGGCCAGGCAACCACCAGGGACCTCAGCTGCGCCGGCACCTTGTGCATGTCGCTCGCATAGGCCGGGCCCAGCGAACCGAAGCCGTTGGCGATCATGGTCTTCTGCCCGGTCTTGCCCAGAAGAAACTCCATGTACTTCAGTGCCCATGCGCGGTGCGGCGCATTGTCCGGGATCGTCACCGCGTAGACGATGGGTTTCGCCGCCAGCGTGCCGTTAGCGGTGGTTACGGAGGCCTTCGCGTAGTCGGCGGAATAGCGTGCATCGCCGAGATTGATCTGGGGCGGCAGGTCGAGATACTTGAAATGATGCTGGCGGGCGTCGGAACGGTAGATGGCGAGGTAGTCGATCTGGCCGGACTGGAGGGCCGCGATCAGCTCGGTCTCGGTGTCGCGCATGTTGGTCCTGGGTGCGTGGGCCAGAACCGCGTCGGCCAGCCCCGGGTGCCTGTAGTAGCGCCCGGCAAGGTGAAGCATCTGCACCGTTTGATAGCCGGACGGGTCGGTGTCCGGGTTCGAGCGGCCGATCTCGACGCCCGGCCTGGCCAGAATCGCGTACCAGTTCTTGGGCGAGATCTCGCCGGCACCCATGCTTCTGGGCGTATAGACGAAGGTGATGGCGTTGGTTGCGAAGCCGACGTACCAGTCCGTGTAGTGCCTGCCGTCCTGTGCGGCGAACAGGTATTTCGGGATCATCGAGAAATCGGCCACCGCGACGACGTCGGCCTGCTGGTGCAGTTCGGTGACCTGCTTGACCATCTTGACGCTGCCGCCGAACTGGGCCTGGATGGTGACGTTCGGATGCTCGCGCATGAACGCCGCGTCGATCTGCTTGAACGGGTTGGCCAGGGTGCCGGCGCTGAAGATGGTCAGGGTAACCGGTTGGGGACCGCTTGCGGCGACTGCTGCGAGGGACGTCAGGGCACATGCCAGCAGCGGCAGAACCCGGCGTGCCACCCGCAGAAAGGTGGCCTTGAGATGCTTCATTGCGCTTCTCCTCTCGTCTGAACGACCTGCGTCTGCCCCAGCCACGGGGTGGGCCCGCCTCCAATCGGGCACCTGCAGCAGGGCCTTGCGCGATTCCGCAAGCATGGTGCCATTGTAAGCCGCATCCGCGAAGGCTTTCTCCCGGGCAAGTCCGTCCGGCATGAAACCGCAACCGGCCCGCTTGGGAGTAATGGGAACGTGCTCCGGGCAGCAGGCAGGCCGTAGGCGTAAGCTAGCCGCCGCCGCGCTGCATGGCCAGATCCATGCGCCGGAGCATGGCCCTGCGGGCACCGGCGTCACCGGCGGTGAAACGGATTCGGACCGTCAGCGTGGGCAGGCGCAGCAAGGCGATGACGCGTTCCGGCCCCGGCACGAGGCGGATCTCCATCGCGGCCGCCCCGTCGACGACCTGAAACTCCAGGGGTCCCCCGCGGACGCCATCCGGGAAAGCGTTGCGCAGGCCATGGGCAAATTCGGCGGGTGTGGCGGATACCTCCCGCTCAAGGGCGCCACCCGCCAAGGGTTCAACCGCCCGCAATGGGCGGCCAGACCGCCAGTTGGTCCCCGCTGCGCAACAGCCTGGCCGTTCGGGCCTCGGGGGCCACGAACAGGCCGTTCACCAGCACCAGATGGGTCAGGCGCTCGGGCAGGCGGAAACGCGCCAGGACCTGGGCCACCGTCTCATCCTCGCCGACCTCCACGTCCACCCGGTTCTCCAGGCTGCCAGGGGGCAGGTATTCCGATAGAGTGGCGAAGAGCTTCAGGGTGATGCGCATGCTGCCGGATCAATGCACCAAGGCAGTGGGTTGCTGGCTCCGCGCCACGTAGGCCTCCACGAAGCGCAAAGGCGCTTCCTTGAGCACCTGCTTCCAGGGTCCCAGGGGGCTTCGATTCTGGATCAGGCCGCGCAGCACCCCCACGTGCTGGGTCAGGCCGATGGCAGTGGCGCCGATGAGCACGTCGTCCTTGAACTGCAGACTCAGATAGCGGTGGTGGTCCTCGTCCACGAGTTCCACGCCGTCCTTTGCATCCGTGCCCCACCATTGGCCGAAGGAGGAGGAGATGAGCCCCAGGGTGTCCAGCACGTTGATGGCCAGCACGCCCGGCAGCTTGACCTTGTGGCCGGCCATGTTCAGCGCCGCCACCCGGGCCTGGTCGGCAGCGTTGGGCTGGATGGCGGAGACCAGGTGTGCGCCGGTGAACAGGTCCGGCGCCTCGGCCACGTCTCCCGCCGCGTAGATGCCGGGCACCGAGGTCTCCAGATGCTCGTTCACCAGCACCCCCTTGGCCACGTGCACCTGCGAGGACTCCAGGAAGCTCACATTGGGGGCCACGCCGGCGGCGACGATGAGCAGGTCGCAGGGCAGGACCTCGCCGGTGGTGAGCCTGACCCTGAGCGGCGCGTCGCCGTCGCCGGCCTCGACGCGCTCCACG
>JBJKSP010000387.1:0-2769 GCA_046703865.1 Thiobacillaceae bacterium | reverse complement strand
ATTCGGAGCAGGACGCCCGGCTGGTGCAGGGGGCCGAACGGACCATCCAGGAGGTGGTGAACGATTTTGCGCACGGTGCCGACGGCCTGTCCGGCGCCGCCGCGGTGCTCCGGAACGAGGGCAGCGCCGTCCAGGGCGAGATCGCCCAAGTGCTGGTCGCCCTGCAATTCCAGGACCGGGTGAGCCAGATCCTGAACCAGGCCACGGGCGACATGTCGCGCCTGGCGGCCCGTCTGGAGGAAGCGCAGACCCAGCACGCCCGCGGGGTCAAGTCCCAGGCCATGGACGCGAGTGCCTGGCTGGATGAACTGTGCCGCACCTATACCACCACCGAACAGATGGACAACCACCAGGGGGTCCAGTCCCAGGCGCGCGGCGGTTCCGAGATCACATTCTTCTGATTGGAGGCACACATGGCCAAGACGGTAATGATCGTGGACGACTCGGCGAGCCTGCGCCAGGTGGTCAATATTGCCCTCAAGGGCGCCGGTTACGACGTGGTTGAGGCCTGCGACGGCCGGGATGCCCTCAACAAGCTGGATGGCCGCAGGATCCATCTGGTCATCAGCGACGTGAACATGCCCAACCTGGACGGCATCGGTTTCCTCAAGCAGCTCAAGGCCAACCCCTCCTACAAGTTCACCCCGGTGATCATGCTCACCACGGAGGCGGGAGAGGGCAAGAAGCAGGAGGGCCAACTGGCCGGCGCCAGGGCCTGGGTGGTGAAGCCCTTCCAGCCCCAGCAGATGCTGGACGCCGTGTCCAAGCTCGTATTGCCCTGAGGTGGGAGGACATCATGGCCGCAAGAAAGAAGTCCTCCCCCCTGCGCCTGGAAGGCGAGATGACCATCTACAACGCGGCGGAGACCAAGCTGCGCCTGATGGAAGCCGTGGGCCGTTCGGCGCATCTGGACGTGGATCTCTCCGTCGTCACCGAGCTGGATACCGCCGGCCTTCAGCTGCTCATCCTGGCCAAGCAGGAAGCCGCCCGCCAGGGCAAGACGCTGCGCTACGTGGACCACAGCCCTGTGGTCCAGGAAGCCTTGGATTTCTGCAACCTGACCGGCCGTTTCGGGGACCCCGTGGTGCTGGTCTCCAACGCCTGAGGACCCGCTCATGAATCTGGACAGCGCGCTACAGACCTTCATAGAAGAGAGCCGGGAACTGCTGGCCGCGATGGAGGACGCCCTGCTCACCCTGGAGACCGCCCCAGGCGACACGGACGCCATCAACGCCGTGTTCCGCGCCATGCACACCATCAAGGGCTCCGCCGGCCTGTTCGGCCTGGAGCACATCGTCGCCTTCACCCACGTGGCGGAAAGCGTCATGGACCGGGTGCGGGACGGCGAATTGACGGTGGACGGCAAGCTCACCGCCCTGCTGCTCCAGTGCCGGGACCACATCGGCACCTTGGTGGACAGCCTGGCAGCGGGCGCGCAAACCCCCGACGCCGATCTGAGCACCATCGGCGACGTCCTGGTGAACGGGCTGCGCGGCTACCTGGGCCAGACCGCCGCGGCCGTACCTGCCGAGCCCGGACATGCAGTGGTCGGCGGCGAGGCCGAGGTTCACCTGGAAAGGGAGGGCGGCGGACGGGTGGAGAACGACACCTGGCATATCTCGGTGCGCTTCGACCGGGATCTGCTGCGCAACGGCTACGATCCCTTGTCCTTCGTGCGTTATCTGGGCACCCTGGGCAGTCTGGTCCACGTGGAGACCATCAGCGACGCGATCCCCTCGGCCGAGGAGATGGACCCCGAGGCCTGCTACCTGGGCTTCGAGATCCGCCTGGCCGCCAAAGTGGACAAGACGGCCATCGAAGCCGCCTTCGAGTTCGTGCGGGACGATTGCGCCCTCGCCATTCTGCCGCCCCACAGCCACGTCGGTGCATACATCGAACTCATCGAGACCTTGCCGGAAGACAGGGCCCGTTTGGGCGAGATCCTGGTGGCCTGCGGCACGCTCACCCCCAAGGAGTTGGAGGAGGGCCTGGCGATTCAGAACCAAGAGAAGGCGGCCGAGCCCCCGGCGCCGGGAGGCGGCCCTGCCACCGAGAATGCGGTCCACCCCCTGGGCGAGATCCTGGTGGATCGCCATGTGGTCCAGCCCGAAGTGGTGAGCGCCGCCTTGGAGAAGCAACAGCACGTGCGCGATGCCAAGGCCAGGGAGGCCCGGGCCCTGCGGGTGGACTCCGCCAAACTGGACGAGCTCATCAACCTGGTGGGCGAGCTGGTCATCGCCGGGGCCTCGGCCTCGGTCATGGCCCAGCGCAGCCGGGACGTCAACCTGGTGGAGGCCACCTCCGCGGTCGGACGTCTGGTGGAGGCCATCCGGGACAGCGCCCTCAAGCTGCGCATGGTGGAGATCGGTGAGACCTTCCACCGTTTCCGCCGCGTGGTGCGGGACGTCTCCCAGGAACTAGGCAAGGACATCGAACTGGTCATCACCGGTGCCGAGACGGAGCTGGACAAGTCGGTGGTGGAAAAGATCGGCGATCCCCTCATGCACCAGGTGCGCAACGCCATGGACCACGGCATCGAGCCGTCCGAGGTGCGCGAGCGCAACGGCAAGCCGGCCCGGGGCAGCCTCCGGCTCAACGCCTACCACGATTCCGGCAGCATCGTCATCGAGATCGGCGACGACGGCGCCGGCCTGAACCGGGAACGCATCCTGGCCAAGGCCCAGGAGCGCGGCCTGGTCCAGCCCGGCCAGAGCCTGAGCGACCAGGAGATCTACAACCTCATCTTCGAACCCGGCTTCTCCACCGCCG
>JBJKSP010000386.1:0-2721 GCA_046703865.1 Thiobacillaceae bacterium | reverse complement strand
CGCCCACCCCGAGGTCATCGCCGCGGTGCGCGAGACCAGTGCCCTGGGGCTGGGCTTCGGCGCCCCCACGGCGGTGGAAGTGGCCATGGCAGAGAAGCTGCGCCAGCTGGTCCCGTCCCTGGACTTGGTGCGCATGGTCAATTCCGGAAACGAGGCGACCATGAGCGCCCTGCGCCTGGCGCGCGCCTACACGCGCCGCGACAAGGTCATCAAATTCGAGGGCTGTTACCACGGACACGTGGATTCCCTGCTGGTCAAGGCCGGGTCCGGCGCCTTGACCCTGGGAGAACCCACCTCGCCGGGCATCCCGGCCGGCCTGGCCCAGCTGACCCTCGCCCTGCGCTACAACGACCTGGAGCAGGTGGAGCGCGCCTTTGCCCGCGACGGCACCGACATCGCCTGTGTCATCGTCGAGCCGGTGGCCGGCAACATGAACTGCATCCCGCCGGTGGCGGGGTTTCTCGAGGGGCTGCGGCGGCTGTGCGATGAGCACGGCAGCGTGCTGATCTTCGACGAGGTGACGACCGGTTTTCGCGTCGCCCTCGGCGGGGCCCAGGCCCATTACGGCGTGACGCCGGACCTGACCACGCTGGGCAAGATCATCGGCGGCGGGCTGCCGGTGGGGGCCTTCGGCGGACGGCGCCACATCATGGAAATGGTCTCCCCCCTGGGACCGGTGTATCAGGCCGGGACCCTGTCGGGCAACCCGGTGGCCATGGCCGCCGGCCTGGCGACCCTGAGCCAATTGACCCGGCCCGGCTTCTATGAACAGCTCACCAAAAAGACCCAGCGCCTCATGGCGCACATCACCGATCACGCCAAGGCCGTCGCCATCCCCCTCAGCACCAACTGCGTCGGCGGCATGTTCGGCCTGTTTTTCACCGATGCCCGTCCGGTCACTCGCTACGAGCAGGTGGTGGCTAGCAACACCGCGCTGTTCAACAAGTTCTTTCACGCCATGCTGGAACAGGGGATCTACCTGGCACCGTCGGCGTTCGAGGCCGGCTTCGTCTCGGAGGCCCACGGCGACGATGAAATAGACGCCACCATCAAGGCCCCGGCCGCGGCCCTGACCAGCCTCAGCTGAGCCGGGGCGGGGCATGATTTACCGCCGCCTCGGCCGCACCGATATCGACGTCAGTGCCCTGTGCCTGGGCACCATGACCTGGGGACAGCAAAACAGCGAGGCCGACGCCCACCGGCAGCTGGACGCGGCGCGCGAGGCGCAGATCAATTTCATCGACACCGCCGAGATGTATCCGGTGCCGCCCATGGCCAAGACCTACGGCGTGACGGAGCGCCACATCGGCAGCTGGCTGAAAAGCCGCGGCGGGCGCGATCGCGTCGTCCTCGCCACCAAGGTCATGGGGCGCTCGGATTCGCTGACCTACGTGCGCGGCGGCCAGGCGTGCCTGGACAGAAAGAACATCGAGCGCGCCGTCCATGACAGCCTGCAGCGCCTGCAGACCGATTACATCGACCTCTATCAGCTGCACTGGCCGGACCGCCACGCCAACTACTTCGGCCAGCTGGGCTACCTCCACAGCGACGACGAGCACGGCGCCCCGCTCGCCGAGAGCCTGCGGGTCCTGGGCGACCTGGTCGCCGCCGGCAAGGTGCGCCACATCGGTCTGTCCAACGAGACCCCGTGGGGCGTCATGACCTTTCTCCGGCTGGCCGAGCAGGACGGTCTGCCGCGGGTGGTCAGCATTCAAAATCCCTACAATCTGCTCAACCGCACCTTCGAAATCGGCCTGGCGGAGATCGCCCACCGCGAACAGGTGGGGCTGCTCGTGTACTCGCCCCTGGCCTTCGGTACCCTGTCGGGCAAATACCTCGGCAACGCCCGGCCCGCCGGCGCCCGCCTGACGTTGTTCACGCGCTTTTCGCGCTACACCAATGAACAGGGCATCCAGGCGACCAAGGCCTACGTCCAGCTGGCGCGGGAACACGGCCTGGACCCGGCCCAGATGGCCCTGGCCTACATCAACCAGCGTCCCTTCGTCACCAGCAACATCGTCGGCGCCACGTCCATGGAACAGCTTCACGCCAATATCGCCAGCGTGCAAATCCGCCTGTCCGCGGAAGTGCTAGCTGCCATCGAGGCCATTCACGTCAAGCACCCCAATCCCTGCCCATGATCCGGCAGTCGAGCGACAAAGGGAGCACCCAGCGATGAACGGCCAGACTCCTCGCCGCCTGATCGCGACGTGCGGCGCCCTGTTGGCGACGGCGGTCGCCGTCACGGCGGCGGGCGCTCACACCGCGGCGGCGCCCCACCGGGTTGTCGCCGCGCCGCACGTGGTCTCCTCCGGCACGGCGGCCAAGGTGACCCTGCGCCTGCCGGCCGGGTCCGCCGGGGCGCAATTGGCCATGGCACCGTGGCAGCCCGATATCCGCGCCGCCATACCGCTGGCGGCCCCCGGCTATGCCGTAGCCGCCGCAGGCAATTCCGTTATCGTGGCGCGGCAGGGCGGCCTCACCCTCTTCGATGCCGCCGGCGCCGCGCACCGCGTCCTGGGGCGGTTTGCCATTGATGACGCCTGTACCCGGGTGCGCGTGCACCGCAACACGGTCTATGCGGCCTGCCGGCGCACCGGGTTGTGGCTGGTCGATATCACCCCACCCGCGGCGCCGCGGCGCTTTGCCCGGCTGCCCCTGGCGTCCGTGACAGTCTACGCGTTCACCCCGGACTCGCTGTTCGTCTTGTCGGGGCAAGAC
>JBJKSP010000385.1:0-3559 GCA_046703865.1 Thiobacillaceae bacterium | reverse complement strand
TCTCGGCCGGCCGGTAGATCCGGGCTCAGGCGATCGGTTTTGCGGCGGCGGCCATGTCCACCTCCGCATTCAAGCGGCCGATCACGGCCTTCAGGTCGTCGTCCAGACGTACCAGCACGGTTTCCGGCAGTGTTTCCAGGGCATTGAGCAGTACGCCGGTGAAGGGGCGAGGCGCCTTTTCCAAGACGGCATTGCCCGTCTCGGTGAGATAGACCTCCACCACCCGCTGGTCCTTGCGGCTGCGTTCCCGCCTCACCAGGTTGGCCTGTTCCATCTTGTCCAGGAGGTTGCTGATGGTGGATTGGTGCACGGAGAGCGCCTCGGCCACCTGGCTCACCCTCAGCCCCGGCCTTTCCGACAACACCGCCATGACCCAGACCTGGGCCCCGCTCACGCCGCAGGCCTGCTCCACGGCACCCAAGTGCTGCCGCACTGCAGCCAGGATGACCCGGAATTTCTTGAGGGTATCCCGGGCAAGGGTTTGTTGTTCGGCTGCGCTCATGGGCTTTCCATATGTTTGCGGGGAAATATTCAGTTGGTTAGGATGATCTCGATCTTAGGTGTGGTTCCATTCCGGGCAAAGTCCCCACGAACCGCAATCAAATTATGGCGTCATATGCTGCGCCGTCCATCCGGAGATCCCTCGCATGCAAATCATCGACGTTTCCCTACAATCATTACGGGCTTTCCTCACCCAGGTGGCTGCCTTCATGCCCACCCTGATCGGGGCATTGGTGCTGCTCATCGCGGGATGGATCGTCGCCAAGCTTACCCGAGCAGGAATTAAGAAACTCTTAAGTATTCTGCACTTCGATCAACTGGCCGAGCGTTCAGGCGTCGAGGCCTTCCTGCGCCAGGGCCAGGTTTCCATGTCCCTCTCCGGACTGGTGGCCGCGCTGGCCTACTGGTTCGTGCTGCTCATCACCTTCGTCATGGTCTCCAACAGCCTGGGGCTGGGGGCGGTGGCCGATCTGTTCAACCGTGCGGTGCTCTATCTGCCCAACGTCGTTGCCGCCATACTGGTCTTGGTACTGGGCATCCTGGTGGCCCGCATGGTCAACCGGGCAGTGTTCGCCTTTCTCAACGGCCTGCGCTTCGATGGCGCACTGGCCCTGTCCACCCTGGCCGAGTATGCCCTGACGGTGTTCGTCGTCTTCATGGCCCTGGAGCAGTTGCAGATCAGCACGAGGCTACTGATCTCGGCCTTCCAGATCGGTTTCGGCTCCGTCTGTCTCGCCCTGGCCCTGGCCTTCGGTCTGGGCGGCCGGGAATGGGCTGCCGGCGTCCTGAAGCGGGTATCGGAGCAGCGCGTCCAGGACAAACACCCCTCTGAATGAGCCATCGGCCCCGGTGCGGTTCGGCAGAGACACACGGGTCGGAAAGAAAAGGCAGTAGCCGGTGGCGGTGTTCGGACCCCCGTCGCGGGGCACTGTCCAGTCCACGGGGACTGGCACGTTCGGCAGCCTCCGGGCCGCTTCGTTCTTGGAGTCCTCCCACCCTGCGTACCAGCTCGCCCGCATCGCCACCACGCCCTGCTGCTGGGCCGATCGCGGCAGAACCTTGATGTCTCGCGCCGAGTCATGTCACTGACGGGGCATGAAGGCGCGATTGATATACTCTTGGTTTTGCCCAGAATGACTCGAATCCCCTTGCCGCCACGATGCCGCGTCCATTTTTCCTGCTTCTAGCCATCCTGCCGCTCCTCCCGGGCTGCAGTGTGCCCCCCGCTCCTCCCCCAACCGCCACCCCCACGCCTCGTGCGCCCATACCCACGGCCACCACCGCGCCGACCCCTCCGGTGGCGGGTAGCCAAATCACGGCCCCGATGCCGGCCGCTCCGGCCACGGCCTCGCCTTCCGCGGCTCCCGCTGCGACCGAAGCAGCCGCCAAACCGCTGCCCATGGACTGGCTGCAGGCCGTCCCGTACAGCGACCTTCCAGGCTGGCAGGAGGACGATCTGACCGTGGCCTGGCCGGCCTTCCTGAATACCTGCAATGCGCTCAAGACCCAACCGGACTGGGGCACCGTCTGCACGGCTGCCCAAAAGCTCTACCTGCCGGATACGGACACGGCGCGGGCCTTTTTCGAGCGATACTTCACCCCATATCAGGTCCAACAGCCCGATGGCACCACGGTAGGTCTGGTGACCGGTTACTACGAACCCCTCCTGAAAGGCAGCCTGACCCCCAGCGCGAAATACCGCTATCCCGTCTATGCCCCGCCGGACGACCTGCTGGTGGTGGACCTGAGCGCTTTATACCCCGAGCTCAAGGGTCTGCGGCTGAGGGGACGCCTGGATGGGCGACACGTCGTGCCCTACTACAGCCGGAAAGAGATCGAGAACGGAGCGGGTGCACTGCATGGCAAGGAATTGCTGTGGGTGGATGATCCGCTGGCGCTTTTTTTCCTGCAGGTACAGGGTTCGGGCCAGGTACGCCTGGATACGGGGGAGGTGGTCCGCCTCGGCTACGCCGACCAGAACGGCTATCCTTACCGCTCCATCGGCAAATGGTTGGTGGAACATGGCGAGATCCCGCTCGACAAGGCCTCCATGCAGGGTATCAAGGATTGGGCCCGGCGCCATCCCGACAAGCTGCCCGCCCTGCTCAACGCCAACCCCAGCTACGTCTTTTTTCGGGAATTGCCCCAGAGCTCGGGGGGGCCCCAGGGATCCCTCGGGGTACCGCTGACCGCGGAACGCAGCATCGCCGTGGATCCGCTGAGCATCCCGCTGGGGGTACCGGTGTGGCTGTCAACCACCTGGCCCAACTCCACCAAACCCATGGATCGCCTGGTCCTGGCCCAGGACACGGGTGGGGCCATCAAAGGCAACGTGCGGGCGGACCTCTTTTGGGGCTTCGGTGATGAGGCCGGCCGGCTGGCCGGTGCCATGAAACAGAAAAGCCGCATGTGGGTGCTCCTGCCCAAGACGATGTCCCAGGACGCGAACGGGACGCCCGTCAGGAATGGTCTATAGTGACAGTGTTTGCGATGGATTCATCATGGATGCCGTTTCCTCCCTAGACGCCAGTCAGGCTTACACCAACGGACAGATCGCCGTGATCGCTCTGCGCCAATCGGCTCAGAGTGAGCAGGCCATCGCCCAGATGATTGCCGAACAAACCCGGCAATCCCAGCAGCAGGTGCCAGCCAGCCAGCCCGCGCACCTGGGTCAGAACGTCAACACCTTCGCCTGACACGTCCTAGTCTGTCAGTTCGTAGGTCACCCGGATCTTCACCACCACCCGCACGGGACGGCCGTTTTTTCTGGCCGGCGTGAAACGGGCATGGGCGAATGCCGTCAAGGCCGAATCGTCGAATACCCCGGGCGGGTCCGCCTCGATCACCTTGAGTTCCTGCACCTCACCCAACTCGTCCAGATGGATCTCCAGCACCACGCTGCCCTGGATGCCCGTCTGCCGGGCCTCCGTCGGATAGGTCGGCTTGATGGGCTGCAGCGCCCTGGGCTGGACGTCCACCTCCCTCGCCGTATACCAGGTTGTGTCCAGCATCATCGGCACCTGGGGCAGCGACGGCGCCGCCTTCTCACCGGATGCCC
>JBJKSP010000384.1:0-3576 GCA_046703865.1 Thiobacillaceae bacterium | reverse complement strand
GCGTCGGTTGGCGCGGGAACGGATGACAGCTGCTGGTTGACATAGGCCAAACCCAGAATCTTCCTCGCCGATTGTTTCGGCGACTTGTCAAGCTTGGCACGAATCTTCGGATCCTGATCCAGCTTGGCCTGGACCGCAGCCTGGCGCAGCAACTCCAGGTTGATCATGCCGTTCATATCGGTTGCGGAGACATACTGTATTTGCCCCTTCTTGTTTAGCCGCGGACTGGTGTTGACGAAATCGGCAGCCATGACCGGCTGGCCGTTCACCTTCATTGCGACCTGTTCGGCCTTTGCGTCCTTGTCCTTGTCCGCGTGTTTGTTTCCACTGCAGCCGGACAGCGAAATACTCAATGCCGCGACGAACATGAGCAGCTTACTGGTTTTATTCATCATTTCCGCCAATCAAAAAAATAGCGGGGAGGGCCGTACTCGGCCCCTCCCGCGTTGCGCCTCAAGAGCGCTCAATTTGTGGCACCGAGGTGCACTGTATCCACAGGCTCCATGGCACCGGAATCGTGGCATCCGTCGCAGGTCTCGAATACCACCGTGCCGGACATCACATCGGCCTGGGTGAGGCTGCCGGTGACGGTGCCGTCTGGCTGTGTGACCACGGTGCTGAAAACCGCGCCGCCGGTCTGGATCATGTGGTTCTTGGCCTCATCCGAGGAGTGGCAACTGTAGCAGGCGGAAGCCTTGGGAGAGATCACCGGATTGTTCAGGGAATTGGTATCGGTGATCGTCGCGTTGGTGCTGTCGACGCTGGTGTCCACATCCAGGGCCAGGGAGGTGCCCAGGATGCTGTTGCCCACCACGTACGACTTGTCGACGTGACAGACGTTGCAATAGCGCAGTCCCGCGTTGATCGTCGAGCCCTGAGCGGTCGTCACCTGCTGATAGGGCCATGCCGGGTAGTCGTCTCCCACGGCCTCGTGCATCTTGTGGATCATCTGCTTGAAGTCGGCTGAATCGGCGTACTGGGTGACCACCCCACCGGACACGACGGTGCCGTTTTGCAGATTGTTGCCGTTATGGCAGATCACGCACACCTGGGGGTCGTTGCGGTTCGCGCCATGGGCGCCCAGGCCCGGCTTGAACGAGGTCAAGCTGGTGTAGCCGAGGAAGCGTCCGTGGCAGGCGTTGCACTTGGCCGCGGAGACGACCTGGCGGCGCGGCAGGGCAGTGCCGCCGTTCATGGCGAAATACTTGACCAGGTTGGGTACCGGCACGCGCAGGCCGGAATCGTTGATGCGCCCCTGGAAGGCCACGGCCACCGTACCGTCCGCCGCGGTGGGCAGGACACCCGAGTTCAGCGTGAAGTGGTCGCTGGTGCCAACCCGCTGCACGGAAGCATCCGTCGCGGCCTTGATCGAGAAAGGCTGGCCGCGCCCGGGTCCGCCATCATTCGAATAGTCGGTGGTGTTCCAGCCGAACAGGATCGACAGGTTGCCAAACCTCGCGGTGTCGGACGTCAGATCGTAATCGGTGCCCGTCTTGGGATTGCTCACCGAATACTCGACGGTCAGCGAGTTGTCGCTGTTCTTGGTGATGTTCCAGATGTTGAGCTGGTAGTTTTCGCTCAACACCCATTCTGGAATTTCGTGGGACTTGGCGATGCTCGGCACCGTGCCCGCTCCAAACTCGTTATGGCAGGATTGGCAGGTCGAATCGGGAGTGTCGTCCGGATCGCTCACGCTGGGGGAGAAAAGCGAAAGACTTGCGAATTGCGCGTGGGCGGTCTGCCATTTCGAGCCGGGATCCTTGTAGTCGTCGTGGCAAGCCCAGCAGGCGTTCTTGCTGGCCTTTTTCTTCCAATTGTCGCCGTCCGGGGTCACCACGGCCGTGTTGGGGTCGTTGCTGGCCGTGCCGGTGTGGCACTTGACGCAATTGCGCTGGTCCTGCGGATAGATGATCTCGTTGGCGCTGTCGGACTGCACGGTGTAGTCGTGCTTCAGCAGCTTGCCCATGTGGAATTTGTGGATCATCAACTTGAAGTCGATGGGGTTGTCGGTCGCCCAGTCCTTGCTGCCGGGGTTGTGGCAGACCACGCAGTAGTTAGGGTCGACCCGGTTGCCGCCGTGCCAGGCGAAGTTGACGTGGCATTCGTTGCAGGATTCGCGGGCAACCACCTTCCGCGCCGGGGCCGGATTGCCCTGGCTGTCCTTGTGAATGACCCCCTTGCCGTCGGCGCCGAGGGTGAAGTCCGCATACGGGTTGATCTTCACGGTTTGCTGGCTGGCCGGATCGTAATAGCACAGCTGCAGCACGACGCGTTGCAGGGTCTTGCCGTCCTCGACGGCCAGATTGCCGTTGTTGGCGACCTTGCCCAAAGAGACATTAAGCTTGTCCACCGCGTCGGCCATGAGCAGTGGCGTGGTGACGTCGGTGGCGAAATGGTAGGTGTAGGTGCCGCTGCCATCATCCTCGAGAATGCCGACGATGCGAGTGCTCGGGTCGCTCAGCGCGGTGTCGGGGTTGCTGTAGCCGGGCGCCGGGACCGGATCGGTGGTGCCCTCGATCACCGAATACTTGGGGGAGGCCGGATCGGAGAGATCATCCGCTGCATACCGCTGGCGGGAGATCAGGTTCTGCCAGTTGCTGCCATCGAATTTGGCGATGGCGAAGGCGACGTTGGCGGTGTAGTTGTTTCTTGAGCTGCCGCAGTGGCCATCGTAGCCGGCCTTGTAGAGGGTCAGCCCCGTCACCGGATTGCCGGCCGAGTTCTTCACGACGAATGTCACATCGGGTCGGCCGTTCACGGTGATCCCGGTGATGGTCGCGCCGGTCGATGCCGCTGTCACCGGGGTCGAGCTGCCGCTGCTACCACCACCCCCGCCCCCACCGCTACAGCCCGATAGCGCCAGTGCCAACATCATCAAGAGTGCTGATCCAACATGCCCGACTTTCATAGCCTTCTCCGTCGCTCGATTCCGTATTCGGTTATTGTTACTTCGACAATCCCGCAAATATACCTTGGGTCTTGGGTTGTTTTCTACTGGTGACGATGAGTCATTTGCCGGATTGGCGCCAGTTTCTTGGCTTTGCTCCGGACGCGGGGTGATAACACTGATGCGGGGTTGGCCGTCTCCGGCCCGGGGCGTGAACGTTTTACGCCCAAGCGCGTGATCTTCTTATTCGCTGCCAACAGGGGCCCTTGGTCTGGCAGTCCTGTTCGGGGAATGGGCACGGCTCGGCGCGACCAGGCGGGCGCACCATAGAAAAAGGCACCGGGGTTGCCGGTGCCTTCGGGTGTTCCGAAAGAGGCGGGCCTGGGCCCGCCTCGACTTCAGCTTGCGATTAGCCGTTGTCTTCCTTGAACAGGGTCATGATCTTGGTGACCACTTGTTCCCAAAGGTCGCGCACGTTGTCCTGGGCAATCTCGATGTAATAACCGAAGGTCTGCCAGTGCGTGATCATGGTGTTCAGGTCACCCGGATCATCCGCGTTGAGCGCCTGAGCCCGGTGGCACGCGCCGCAGGCCCTGACGGCCGGACCCGTGACGGCGGGCGGCACGGTGCCGATGTTCCGGTTCGCGATCGTGACGGTCCCGGAGATCACACCCGGCATCGAGTGGTAC
>JBJKSP010000383.1:0-13233 GCA_046703865.1 Thiobacillaceae bacterium | reverse complement strand
GGGCGGGCGGGATCGAAGGCGAGCCGGACGGTGAATCTGTGGAATTGCCCCTCCACCGGCACGCCCATCTGCTTGGACACGAAGGTGACGTGGCTCTGCTCGGGCAGGACCCGGGTATATTCGGCGGCCCAGACCGGTCCCCCAAGGGCCAGCAGAGCGACGAAGAGCAGGAGGCTGCGGGTGATCATGAAGCCCCCTTGCGTGCCCGTGCCCAGGGCAGCATGCGGGTGAGCACGTCGTCCCGGTCGATGCGGTGGTGCTTGATGGCGGCCGCCACGTGCAGTACCAGCAGGGCGATGAGGATATCGGCCAGGGACTCGTGGACCTCCCCGAGCAGGTGTCCCAAAGCCTTGTCCTTACCCACCAGGTCGGGCAGGGGCAGCACCCCCAGATAGACCGTCTGCACCCCCTTGGCCGAACTCATGAGCCAGCCTGACAAGGGAATGGCGAAGATGAGGACGTAGAGCAGGACGTGGACCACATGGGAGGCGTTCCGCTGCCACGCGGGCACGGAACCGGGCAGGGGCGGGGCGGGGTGGAGGGCGCGCCAGGCCAGGCGCAGGACGGCCAGGCCGAATACGGTGACGCCGATCCACTTGTGATAAGAGAAAAGCTTGAGCTTCAACGGCGAGAGGTGCAGGTCCGTCATGTACAGCCCCAGTGGGATGGTGCCCAGGATCAGCAGGGCGATCAGCCAATGGAAGGCGATGGCGGTGCGCGTGTAGCGTGTGGCGGTCATCATGTCTTGTTTCATACAAAATCCCAGAATGTTGTTTCGGATGATAGATGCGTTACTTAAAATTAGTAATCAGAATGATTTGACATATATTTTCAATATTTTTGAACATGAAACTCTCCCTGGAAGCCATCGAGACCCTGGACGCCATCGCCCGCCACGGCAGCTTCGCCGCGGCGGCCAAGGCCCTGCACAGGGTGCCTTCCGCCCTCACCTACACCATCCGGAAGCTGGAGCAGGACCTGGACGTGCTGCTATTCGACCGTCGGGGCCATCGGGCGGTTCTGACCGAGGCGGGCCGGGAACTGCTTCGCGAGGGTCGACATCTGCTGAGCGCCGCCGGCGACCTGGAATGCAGGGTACGCCAGGTGGCCAAGGGCTGGGAGGCCGAACTGGTGATCGCCGTGAACGACATCCTGCCCCTGGCGCCTTTATACGACCTGCTCAAGGCCTATTATGTCGAGCACGGCGAGACCCGAATCCGTGTGGTCACCGAGGTCCTGACCGGCTGCTGGGACGCCCTGGCGGACGGGCGTGCCGACCTGGTCCTGGGCGCCAGCGGCGATGCCCCGGCGGGCGGCGGCCATGCCGGCGAGGCCCTGGGGGAGATGGCCTTTGTTTTCGCCGTGGCGGCCGGCCATCCTCTGGCCACCGTACCCGATCCCCTGCCCCGCGCCCTGCGGGCCCAGCACCGGGCCGTGGTGGTGGCGGACAGCTCGCGCCGGCTGCCGGCCCGCACCGTGGGGCTGCTCTCCGGCCAGGAGACCCTTACCGTGCCCGACATCCGGGAAAAGCTGGCCGCCCAGGTGGCCGGACTGGGGATCGGCTTCTTGCCGGAATACCTGGCCGGACCCGAGATTGAGGCCGGCCGGCTGGTGGCCAAGCGCGTCGAGGAAGGCAAGGCGGTGGAGCCCCTGCAACTGGCTTGGCGCAGCGCCCACCGCGGCAAGGCCCTGAACTGGTTCCGGGACCGGTTGCTCGAGCCCGATTTCCGCATCCGGTTGGTACCGTGAGACGCTCCCCGTACAATCAGCCGGCACGAACCGGAGGAGACCATGTCACAACCCCTGCTGATCGCCAAGAACGAGAAGACCGAGCTCTACCTGCTGCCTCAGATGGCCAACCGCCACGGCCTGATCACCGGCGCCACCGGCACCGGTAAGACCGTGACCCTGCAGACCCTGGCGGAGCATTTCTCCGAGATCGGCGTGCCTTGCTTCATGTCCGACGTGAAGGGTGATTTGTCCGGCATCTCCCAACCTGGCGGAGACAACCCCAAAGTGGTTGAGCGGGTGGAAATGCTCAAACTCGGGGATTTCGGATACCGGGGCTGGCCGGTCACCTTCTGGGACCCCTACTGTGAGCAGGGCCACCCGGTGCGGGCAACCGTGTCCGACATGGGGCCGCTGCTGCTGGCCCGGATGCTGGAGTTGAACGAGACCCAGGCCGGGGTGCTGAACCTGGTGTTCAAGGTGGCCGACGACGGCGGCCTGCTGCTCCTGGACCTGAAGGACCTGCGGGCCATGCTCCAGTTCGTGGGCGAGCACGCCAGGGAGTTCACCACCGAGTACGGCAACATCTCCGCCGCCAGCATTGGCGCCATCCAGCGCGGCCTGCTGGCCCTTGAATCCCAGGGCGGCGACAAGCTGTTCGGCGAGCCCATGCTCAACATCGCCGACCTGATGCAGACCGATCGCGGCAAGGGGGTCGTCAACATCCTCTCGGCGGACAAGCTCATGTTGGCCCCCAAGCTGTACGCCACCCTGCTGCTGTGGCTGCTGTCGGAGCTGTTCGAGCACCTGCCCGAGGCGGGCGACCTGGACAGGCCCAAGCTGGTGTTCTTCTTCGACGAGGCCCACCTGCTGTTCGAAGACGCGCCGTCGGCCCTGGTGGACAAGATCGAGCAGGTGGTGCGCCTGATCCGTTCCAAGGGCGTCGGCGTCTACTTCGTCACCCAGAACCCGGCGGATGTGCCGGACAAGGTGCTCTCGCAACTGGGCAACCGGGTGCAGCACGCGCTGCGTGCCTTCTCCGCCCGGGACCAGAAGGCGGTGAAGGCGGCGGCCGAGACCATGCGCGACAACCCGGCGCTGGACGAGCAGGCGGCCATCACCGAGCTGGGCGTGGGCGAGGCCCTGGTCTCCTTCCTGGACGAGAAGGGCCGGCCCGGCGTAGTGGAGCGGGCCTTCGTCTGTCCGCCCCGGGGCCGGATCGGCCCCATCACGTCCGATCAGCGTCAGGCCCTGATCCAGTCCTCTCTGGTGGCCGGCGTGTACGAAAAGGCCGTGGACCGGGAGTCCGCCTACGAAATCCTCAAGGCCCGGGCGGTAAAGGCGGCTCAGGCACAGACCACTGCCCGCCACGACGAGACGACCCCCTCCTCTGCCGGGGGCGGCATCCTGGGAGACCTGTTGGGGGGAGTCCCGGGCGCCGGCGGCCGGCGGCGGGAAGGTATGGTCGAGGCCCTGGCCAAGAGCGCCGCACGCTCCATCGGCAGCCAGGTGGGCCGAGCCATCATCCGGGGCGTGCTGGGCTCCATTCTGGGCAAGAGGCGATAAGGCGGGCCGGAACTCGGTAATAGGACAGCGGCAAGACGACCATCGCCCGTCGTTTCTGCTGCGCCAGGGTCCGGCCCGGGCGGTTCCCAAGGGGCAACGACAACCGGGTGCGAATAATAAAACCGTGGGGCCTTGCGGCCGCCACGGCTTCCCAGGCCGGGCTTTGCGCGTTTCAGCGCATCGCAGGCAGCCCCCCCAGATATCCGACCTCCGCCTTGTCCGGATAGATGTAACCGATGATGCTGTCGTAGGTGGCAGCGGAGCCGATCTTGTCGCCGGCGTGCTGGTAGTTGCTCATGATGTAGGCGTGACCGTTGAGGTTGTCCACCACCTGCAGGCCGGTGGATTCCGCGCCCATGGGCAGGGAGAGGATGCGCGCCAGCTTGCCGGTGTCGATGTGGTAGGCCCACAGGTAGTTGTTGACGTGGTTGCCGGAGTCCTCGCCGATGAACAGTACCCGCATCCGGTCCGAGTACCAGATGTTGTCCGGGCTGGCGATCTTGTTTAGCACGGACTTGTTGCCATCCGCATCGGCGGTCATGTCCTCGCCGACCACCAGGGCCTGCATGACCGCGGGCACGAAGGCGCTGTCGATGGGGTTGCCCTCGCCGTCGACCTGATTGGGCTGCAGGGTCAGCTCATAGACTGCGCCGGAGGAGTTCTTCTTCAGGCGGATGTCGTTGGCCGGATCTGCGCCCCTGTCCTCCATGCCGTTGGTCATGCGGGTCATGGCGGCATAGGCCTTGCCATCCCTGGCGTTGTAGGCCACGCCCTCGAACTTCTCGAATTCCACGGTAGCCCCCATGTAGGCCGCGTAGCGTCGGGTCTCCAGGAAGGCCGCCAGAGTGGCGAAGTCCACGCCGGCAAAGGTGCCGGTCTTCAGCCGCAGGTCTTCGACGGTGGCCACTTCGTGGCCGTGCTTGACCCGGGTAAAGCCGGCGACCGGGGTGGTGCCGCCGGTGATGTCCACGTCGAACAGGTCCGAGAACTTGACGCCCGCATCCACGGCCCCCTTGATCTGGTCCTGGGTGGCATGACCCAGCCTGACCCAGGTCAGGGTCGCTTTGCCGCCGTCGGTTCCGGCCGGGGAGACCTGGTTCCACTTGGCGGCGTAGAGGGTGCCGGCGGACAGGTCGCCTGGCTTGTCTGCGACGAACAGGGTCAGGGCGGTGTAGGTGCCGTCGTCACCCTGGATGGCAGTGCGGGAATCTCCGAAGAACTGGGCCTTCTCGCGGGAGATGCGGCCCAGGGTGTACCACATGTTCACCGATGGGGTCCCGCCCGGAGCAATGCTCACTTCGGGCACCAGGCCGTAGTTGTAGGGCGAGGCGTCGGGAACGCCGTACAGGCTGCGGAAGGCGTCCATGCGTGCCGTGTATTCCATGCTGGTGCAGGAGCTGCTGGCCGCGTAGGTGGTGTCGCCCACGCTGGCATCGCAGCGCGCATCCGGCTCGTACTCTTCCGATCCCAGGTGGGTGTTCCAGGGCGAGCGGCTGCCGGCGCAGGGGATCCAAAGGCCGTTCACTCCGGAGAAATCGATGGGCCTGATGGCAGACACCGTCAGCCTGCCGTCCGCGCCGCTCTGGTCGAGCTTGGCCAGGGTCATGGTCATGGGCAGCTTGCCATACCAGTCGTTGCCGGCGCTGTCCTTGTTTTCGTATTCGAAGTGGGTGATCAGATAGGGCATGCCGCCGACCATCATCAGCGAGTTGGCGTCCGGGGTCTGAGGGACATAAGGCTTGCCGTTGACGTCCTTGAGGATGTTGCCGTTCTTGTCTCGGATGCTGGCGGCCGCCGAGCCGTCGGGAGTCTTGTCCGTATCGGTGTTGTTGAAGAGGTTCACGTAGGACAGGGGGTATTCCTGGGTGCTGCCGTCCCTGTAGGTCACCTTGACCGTGGAGGAGGTGTAGGCCACGGCCCGCTGCCCGGCGGTCAGGCCGGACACGTCGGTCGGCGTGAATTCGACGGACTTCACCTGGGCAGGTGCCGATAGCAGGTGCTTGGCCACATCGCCCAGGGGAATCGGGGCCAGGCCCGCACCGGCCAGCACCGTGCCGGCCTTGTCCAGGGAGTCGATGGTGGAGGCGGCGACAGAGGAGAATCTCGCGGCCTTGAGGCCGACATCGATGTTCGTGTCTCCCGTACCGGCACCGGCGACGGTCTGGATGAACTGGGCCACGGCCAATGCCCTGTCCTGGGTCTCGTCCACCACGCCCGCCAGGTCTTTGGGACGTACCACGAGGTTGCCGTCTTCCTCCGCCAGGGCGGGACTGGACATGTCCGCGCTCCCCAGGGTGACGTTTCCGATCTTGAAGGCGACGGTGTCGCCCGAGTTGTACCTGAATTCGCCGTTGTCCCCGGTCGTGCCTGTCAGGCCGCTGCTGGTGGTGTAATGGACGCTCTTGACGTAGGAATCTGAGAGAATTCCGGTCAGGTCGGTGCCCGCACTGTTGGAGCCGCTGCCGCCACAACCGGCAAGCACGAAGGCTGACGCGACAGCCACAGTGATGAACTTGATACGCATCTTGGGATCTCCATCTTGTACTGAACGGGAGAGCGGATGGTATCGACCCATTGTTTCGTTAAGATTTCGTCAAGACGGCATGGGTAACGCAATGATCAACCCCGATGGCGGTGTGTGCGAAAGGGCTACAGTCCGGCCTGCATGGCACACGACATACGCGAAATGGATGCCGTGACTGGGACATTCGGGGATGGCCACAGGGGTGGACCGCCGAATTGGTTCGTTAATTTATCGTTATGAGGTTTAGCCAGCACCATGATCGATTTCGACAGCAAGGCCCAGGAGTGGGACGACAACCCGGTATTCCAGGAACGCGCCCGCAGGATCGCCGACGGAATCCGCGCCGCCGTGGCGCTTTCCAGGGACATGCGCGCCCTGGACTACGGCTGCGGCACGGGGCTGCTGTCCTTCCCCCTCAGGGAGGAACTGGGCAGCATCACCCTCAAGGACAGCTCGGCGGGGATGCTGGAGGTGGCGCGAGCGAAGATCGCTGCCCAGGGTGTGACCAACATGGTGGTGAAACAGGCCGACCTGAGCGCCGAGCCCCTGCCCAAGGAGCGCTACGACCTGATCTATTCGTCCATGACCCTGCACCACATCCCGGACACGGACGCCATCCTGGGCGCCTTCCACACCTTGCTCAACCCGGGCGGGAGGCTGTGCATCGCGGACCTGGACACGGAGGACGGCTCCTTCCACGGCCCCGAGGTGGACGTCCACCACGGTTTCGACCGGGCCGAACTGGCGGCACGAACCGCCAGGGCAGGTTTCTCCGACGTGGGTTTCAGCACGGTGTTCGAGATCGACAAGGAAACGGCCGACGGAATTCGGCGATTTCCGGTCTTTCTTATGGTAGCGCGACGGGACTGAGACAGTTGAACATGGATACCCACTTGCGGATGGCGCCTTTCATCACCGAAATTCACGCGGCCGGGTCGCCGTTATGGGCGTGGTAGAGGGGCAGAAACTCGTTCCTCAGCTTGTTGTCTAGGGTGGCAGCGTCGTTGCCGTTGGTGGACGGCTGTCATCACCCGCCACCCAGCCTGTGAGGCCTCCGATGAAGCCTTCCAGACGTCCGGCATGCTTCGTAGCATGCCGTTGAGCGCCATATTCCGGATCTCGGCGACTCCGAAGCAGACTTGCCCCCACAAGCGGGGCCGAGAGAGAATGTAAAGTCTTGAATATTCTCGTGGCGTTCTATTCGAATGACTCTTGGACCAACCAATTTTGAAATTTCTTCACCAGACGTGGTCGCCGAGGATTTTGGGACGGAGATAGTCGTTTTGAATCTCTTCAATGGCAAATACTTCAGTTTGGTGGATGTCGCAGCTGACGTATGGCGGGATATTGCGAACGGCTATCGCCCACTGGATCTGTCGCATCATCTGCGTGAGACAGACAGCCCGAGCGCAGTGGCAGTGGAGCAATTCTTAGAAGCTTTGATTTCGGAATCGCTCATCCGCCCGTCGTCGAAAGAAGCCATGGCTCGGGATGCCGCCTGTGCAACGGCCGTGTCGGCGCTTGATCATGGCGCCCCGCCGCCAAGGCTGGACGTATTCGATGACATGGTGGATTTGATCACGTGCGACCCCATTCACGAGGTTGATGAAGACCTTGGGTGGCCAGTGAAACGCGAAGCGATCTAATCGCAGAGCGGCGAGATGTCTCCTTCCGGCCTTGGCGACCTGGGTCCATACGGAAATGCTCTTCTCGAGCAAGCGCAGGCCCTGGACACCAAGACGCTTCATCACCGGCATTTTTTTTTGCATGGACTGAGGGTCCGGGCGTACTTCAGCGACGAAACATACGCTGATCTTTGCACACGGAACCTAGCTACCGAGCAAACCGACGGCACCGCCACAACCGACGCGACGTTGTATTTGCTCGACAGTGAATCGGTGGGATGGTCACAGCCGGGACACTGGTCTGCGGAGTTACACAAACGGCGGGCCGCAAATGCCGAACTCGCATATTTTGGTTTGCGAGGCGCTTACTTGCCCCAGCCGACCGTCTGGCAGTTCTACTCCGTGGATTTACAGACTGGAGTTCAGTTGATCAGCCGTCCGGGAGCGACGCCACCCTGGGAGTCTGGTGGACCACTGCGAGTGTTCTTGCATTGGGCATATTCCTCACGAGGACGACGGCTATGTCACAGCGCCAGCCTCGGCATCAACGGCAAAGGAATACTGCTCGTCGGTCCTGGGGGCACGGGGAAATCCGCAACCACTTTGGCCGGAATAGCGGAAGGCCTGCAAACGGTTGGAGACGACTACTGCCAGATTGCGCAGGGCGAACGCATTAGCGCGCATCCTTTGTACCGCATCTTGAAACAAGATTCCTCGGGGGTCGTGCGGGCGTTCGGCGAGGTTGCCCCAGAGCGGCTGGGGCCACTCAATTGGCAGGACAAGCATGAAATCCACGAAAGTCAGCTTTTGCAATCACCATTCGTTTCTTCACTCGAAATTCGAGCAATCGTCGTACCACGCGTGGCGCACTTGCCAAAGAGCGTGATCCGGCCCATTTCACCCGGTGCTGCCATGCGTGCCTTTGCGCCATCCAGCACCTTTCAGCTACCCGACGGGGAGCTGGAAAGTATCGCTTTCTCCGCCGAACTTTGTCGCCGCGTACCCTGCGTAGAAGTCCAGCTATCCGAGGATGCATCTGAGATTGCTTCTACCCTGCGGCAGTATATCGAGCACGGGACAGCATGAAGAACAACCGTGTAAGCGTGATCATGCCCACCCTTAATGGAGAGCGTCACATTGAGGCGGCGTTGCGATCGCTCTTGCGCGAGACCCAAGTGCAGCTCGATATCATCGTGGTTGATGACGGTTCGACTGACCAAACTGCTGAGATCGTGCGCCGCTTGTCTTTGTCGAACCGTTGTATCAGGTTGATCAGCGGGTCCCATGGGGGTGTTTCCAGGGCGCGTAATACCGGACTCGCTGCAGTTCCGCCCAAGAATGATTTTGTGACCTTTCTAGACTGCGACGACCTCAATGTACCTGGCCGCATCGGCCGCCAATTGGGAATCTTGCTGGGGCATCCGGGGCTACGTTTCGTCGTCGGGCTACTGCAATTGTTTGAGGCTATCGACGAGGAAAGATGTATTCCCCTTCCAGGAAGCAGGACCATGCGGCTGCGAGGTGTTTCGCTGACGTCCGTGCTTTTTGCCAAAGATGTTTTCGAACAACTCGGGGGATTTTGTGAAGACATGCAGAGCAGCGAGGACGTGGATTTCATTCTTCGCTTATTGGAAGCCCGTATCCCCTATTCTTGCGAGGATGAGGTCGCGGTGATGTACCGGCGCCACCAAAACAATATGACTAACGACACGGCGAAAACCCGGCGCGGTCTAGCAGATGCAATTCGCCGCTCTCTGGCACGCCGCCGTGTGGGTGGAAGCGTTACCGAACTGGGAGACTTGTTCAAAGCGCGTGTGCAAGCGGAGAGGATGTTTCGGCATGAGTGATCGCTATAGTGTGGTCATCCCGGCCTACAATGCTCAAGACACGTTAGCTGAAGCGCTGCACTCGATCCTGGTGCAGAGCAGCCCTCCTACTGAGATTATCGTTATTGACGATGGCTCATCGGATTCAACCGCCAGCGTTGCTCGCTCCTTTGGCCCGCCGGTCTTTCTGCATTCACAAGTGAACCAGGGCTGCGGCGCTGCGACAAATATGGGACTGGCCAGGGTCACTACACCCCTTGTGGCCTTTCTCGATGCAGACGATGTCTGGCTGCCAGAAAAGGCCCGCATGCAGCTCGACAAATTCGCGTTGACTTCGGACTTGGCCGGTGTTTGTGGACAAGCGCAGACCTTCTCGGGGTCTTTGTCCGCGCCACGACTGGGCGCGATTGCGGACCTTTGGTCGCGCACCACGATGATGGTCAGGACCACTGCCGCAAGTATAATCGGCGACATGATCGATCCTCCGGGTGGGCGAGGCGATACTGTGGACTGGATAGCGCGCGGCCGCGACCTCGGTCTGCGTTTTGAGATGCTTTCGGAAGTCGTCTCGCTCCGGCGAATACGAACTGGGAGCCTCGCTTTCGGTCGCGACGCGTCCAAGGACAGGGGCTATTTGGTAGCGGTCAAACGCGCGCTGGATCGGAAGCGGCAGGCCCAATGCGAGGAGTCAGGGTCTCCGTCGAACGAATGACATACCCGCTTGCGTTTTGGCAATCTTGGGCTCGTGTACCGGCGTGTGAATCCGGGAGCTTTGCTGTTCTGTGGGTGCGCTCTGGTTGCAAGCACCGGACGAGAATCGGCCGAGTTGTAATAACGCCTGGCCGTTAGTGACACGTGCGCCTTCTTACCTACTTCGAAGCCTTTCCTGAGCTTTGTCCACCGCATCGGTGGCTGATCGAGGCTCTATTGTCGGAACCTGCCAAGGGCCGTGAGGCGTTTCGGCGCTGGGTGGAAAGCGTCGATTTCGATAAGTTGGACTACCCCTCCCTACGACTCATCCCCGGGTTGTTCAACAGGTATGGCTCTGATCCGCTTTGCGAGCCTTATCGTGGAAGAATGCAGGGCATTTATCGTTATTTCATGTTCCACACAAATCTGGTGGCGGCTGACGCACGTAGGTCGGTAGCCGCACTCACCGAGGCCGGTATCGAATCGTTGCTCTTCAAAGGTATCGTCCTTGCCGTCCGGTACTATGGCAATCTTGCGCTACGCCCAATGGATGATGTCGATGTACTCGTCCGCCGTGAGGATGTGCCGAAGGCGGAAGCAGTGCTGGGCGATCTCGGCTGGCGGTACCGCTACGATGAGCGCCAGAAGAAGTTCGACATCCATTCCCACGACTACGTCAATTCCAGGAAAAGCGGTTTTGACCTTCACTGGTACACACTTTACGAAACGCCTGTAGATGGCATCGACGAAGGCGTCTGGGCAAGGGCAGAGCTTGCCGATTGGAATGGCGTCCCAGCGCGTTGGATGGGGCGTGAGGACATGGCGCTCACCTCGATGGTCAACGGGTTGCGTGATCTGGATACGATGCGCTTCGAGTGGATTCTTGATGTGGCAACCATCGTGAGCGACCGCCTGGGCTTCGACTGGAAGAAGTTGTGGGAAGAGGCAGGCAGACGACAGATACGGCCGATGGTATTCGATGCGATGACCCAGTTCCATCGCCATGCACCGGATCGACTGTCAGCCGACACGTTGAATTCGCTATTGATAATGGATGTCGAATTTGCACGCCAGTATCTCCAAAGGCTAATTGCCGAAAATCGTACACACGCCATCGACCCGGCCCAGCGTGGCCACATAAAGGACCTGTTGGGACAGGAAGAATCGATCAGGCCATGGTATTTACGCTGGTTTCGTCCCGATGCCCCCTATGCGCGAGACGCACGTGACAAATCCGTGCCTAAGTATATCCGCTATACTATCGGCGCCGACGGCGAAATCGATACGCTCTACTTGCACTTCAGGCATTTGTCGCTATTGAAGAATTTTTTTGATATCAAGGACCCAAAACTACTCGCGAGGCTGATTGCACAATACAAATCCGGAGACGAAGGTCTTATCAAGATTCCATCGGGTTTACTGGCGTTTCGAAAAGAAATTCCGTTACCTGGCTATCGTGCGACGATCGAACTAGCAGACCCGACGGAATCCATCAAGCTTCGTCCGGGTGAGGTAAGTGAAATTGCCTTGTATGTCTGCAACCATTCGAGATGGTGCTGGTTCGTGCGGCCAGACAGTCGTGCACTCTACGGGGTAACCTATCACCTACTCACCTCGGAAGGAATGCTGATTGCGTGGGATCAACCCAGGACATATTTCATTCCATCGAGTCCAAACTATCTGGCCTTTATCGAACCTGGCCAAAGAATTTCCTGCCGGATGAAATTTATTGCGCCCCCGACTCCTGGAAACTACAGATTGCAATTGGATATGCTTCAGGAGTTCGTAATTTGGTTTTCAAGCCTGAAAATCAGATTCCCTATGATAGAGCTTGAAGTCGTTGCTTAACAGGGTGGCGCGAAACTCCGAAGTCCTTGTCTGATGCGCGATCACGGGCATACTGGGTCGATCCCGCAATAGCGCCCAGACGCGCACACGGCATAGGTTTAAGAATGAAGAGATTTCAGAACTCCCAAGAACCGGCGCAATAGGGTCTGTGAGCCGGGCCGGTTTTTTTGGATAGGTGCATCGGCAAAGCACCGGTGTCGGATAGGAGTTCTGGACATGGCACAGAAAGGCAAGCGCCGGCAGCACATTGCGGAATTCAAGGCGCGGGTGGCATTGGCGGCGGCAGGCGACAAGAATCAGCCCTAGCTGGCGGCGGAGTACGATCTGCACCCCCCGGTCATCTCGACCTGGAGGAACGAATTGTTGAGCAACACCGCCTTGCTGTTCGGCAAGGACAAGCGGCGCGAGGAAGACCACCAGAAGAGCGTGGATGCCCTGTATTGGGAGATCGGCCGCCTGAATGAAGGTAGAGAAGATTTTTAGCCAGACTGCCCGTCCACCGAGCCGGAAGGAGCGGGCAAAAATGATCCGGCGTCATCACCCTTTAACTGTCGATCGCCCGCCAGTGCGTACTTCTGGATGTGCCGCTTTAGATCAATGTAACTGTGTGGGACCCGACACTCAAGGGGCCCAGTCTGTCTGGTTCACTTCTACTGCGCACCGCGCAGAATCCGTAAACATTTATTGCGCACATACCAAAACTTGCGGGCAACACGCATTCCAATGTATTGGCATTTTCATTTATAAAACAGAGGGGTATGTATTCGGCACAAATAATGCTTTTTCAGACATGTCCGGGTTAAGCCGGACCGTATGTGCAAGCCGTATAGCCTATGGAAAAGCTGCCGATCTATGGGCTACCGAAATCCACTGAATGATCACCAAGGAGCATGCCATGGCCGCAGCAATCAACCCTGTTTCCACTGCAATCACCGCCTCCATCCAGAAGCCCGAGGCCACCGAAGCTCCGGGCCCCGAACGCAAGAGCGATCATGACAAGGACAATGCGGCCGGCGCGGCGGCCAGCTCTCCGGCTCAGACCACCAATTCCCAAGGCCAGTCGATAGGCAAACTGGTGCATTCCGTCGCCTAGCCGTCCGCCGGCTTCCGTCCGGAATCCGGGACAGTTCTGGCGCGCTCAGCCGTAGCGGCCACTGTCTTGCCGGGCAGGAGAAATCGGCGCCGGCGGCGCAAGGCAGCGCCAGAGATTACCAACGGTGTAAATCGGATTGGGGCCGCGGCGTCTGCGTCTGTTTTTACGCCGCCTGGCCGTTCTAAGGCGAGATGTCCGGGCTAGGGCCTGTTAACACTAATTGCGCGCATGCGACGAGGGCGATTTGGGATGGCGACCTCGCAGCGCAGCGCAGAGCAGTGCCTTGCGCAGCAAGGTGCGACCGCGCAGAGGGATGCTGGCGCACAACGACGC
>JBJKSP010000382.1:0-5628 GCA_046703865.1 Thiobacillaceae bacterium | reverse complement strand
ATTCCGGGCGGTGGCGGCGGACACGGGGGCCATCGGGGGCTCGGGCTCCCATGAATTCCACGTCCTGGCCGATAGCGGCGAAGATGCCATCGCCTTCTGCCCGAACTCCGATTACGCCGCCAACGTGGAAATGGCCGAGGCCGTGGCCCCCGCAGAGTCCCGTCCACAGCCCGCCCAGGTGCTGAACAAGGTCCCCACCCCCGGCCAGCACAGCATCGAGGAGGTCACCGCCTACCAGAAGCTCCCCCCGGAGCGGGTGGTCAAGACCCTCATCGTACGCGGCGAGGAGGGGTTGGTGGCCCTGCTGGTCCGGGGCGACCATGTGCTCAACGAGGTCAAGGCGGGCAAGCTGCCCGGCGTCAAGACCCCATTGGAATTCGCCACCGATGCCGAAATACGCACGGCGGTGGGATGCGGGACGGGCTCCCTGGGCCCGGTCGGGCTGGGCCTGCCCGTCATCGCCGACCGCAGTGTGGCGGCCATGGCCGATTTCGTGTGCGGCGCGAACCAGGACGGCTATCACCTGACCGGCGTCAACTTCGGCCGGGACCTGAGCGAGCCCCAGGTCGCCGACCTCCGCAACGTGGTTGCCGGGGATCCCAGCCCGGACGGCAAGGGAACACTGGAGATCTGCCGCGGCATCGAGGTGGGGCACATCTTCAAGCTGGGCACCAAGTACTCCCAGGCCATGAATGCCCAGGTCCTGGATGAACAGGGTAGGAGCAGGGTCATGATCATGGGCTGCTACGGCATCGGGGTGTCCCGCATCGTGGGCGCTGCCATCGAACAGGGCAACGACGAGCGCGGCATCGTCTTCCCCACCGCCATCGCCCCCTTCCGGCTGGCCATCGTGCCGTTGGGGTACCACCGCAATGCTGCGGTGCGGGACACCGCCGACGCCCTTTATGATTCCCTCACAAATGCCGATATCGAAGTGTTGCTGGACGATCGCGACGAAAGACCGGGGGTCATGTTCGCAGACATGGAACTGATCGGCATCCCGCACCGGGTGGTGATCAGCGAACGCGGGCTCAAGGACGGACAACTGGAATACCAGGCCCGCCGGGATGCCACAGGCACGCGGGTCGCGGTCGAGCAGGCCGCCCGATATATCGAGGAGCGCGTGAAGTCGTGAGCTGGACTGCCCTGAGGGGCATGTTATTCATTCTGGTCCTTCTGGTGGGCCTCGGTTGGCCACCGGTCCCGGCCTGGGCCGGCGCCCAAAAATACGAACCCCTGTCCGCCAGTGTCCGGACCTCCCTCTCCAAGGCCGTGTCCGACACCGCCGTGGACAGCTCCGTCTTTGCCCACGACCCGGCCGTCCAGTCCTGGCTGACGGAAATGTCGCGTCGCCTGGCCCACTTCATGCCGGACGAGGAATATCGGGACGACTTCCTCAGGACGGTCTACTACGAGGCCGTCCGAGCCGGGCTGGACCCCGACCTGGTACTGGGCCTCATCGAGGTGGAAAGCGGCTTCCGGAAATATGCGGTTTCCACCTCCTCCGCCCGGGGCTACATGCAGGTCATGCCGTTCTGGGTGAAGCTGATCGGCAGACCCGGTCAGGACCTCTTCCACCTCCGGACCAACCTGCGTTACGGCTGCACCATCCTGCGCTATTACCTGGATCAGGAGCACGGCAACCTGTTCCGGGCCCTGGGCCGATACAACGGCAGCCTGGGTCAGCCGGCCTACCCCGATGCCGTCTATGCGGCCTGGCACAACCACTGGACCTATGGTTTGGCTCCCGTGGGACTCAATCTGCCCAAAGGGAAGCCGGTCAAGGCAGGGACCTGAAGACACGCTCTTGAAGGGATGGGGGTCGAACCCATGTCAGCCCGACTTTCGGGAAGGTATTCAGACGGCTGCCGATTCCCCGTCCGACGGTTCATCACCCGGACCGCGAACCGGACGAAGGCCATGTCTGCTTGGCATAAACGGCAGGACTTCCCTCGAGTCCTGGGGTTAGAGCGGGTACGACGTTGCCCGCGGGGCTCAGGACCCGTAACCAGGGCGTGTTTCATGTAACTCGAAGAACCCCTCCATCACCCCGGATATTCCACATGCCACCGCGCCTGCTGCTGTTCATCGTGGCGCTCGCCTTTCTGATCGGACTGATCCAGTTCGGTCTGGTGGACATCGCCTTCGGCAAGCTGGGGCTTTCCTCGGAATCGGCCTATCTCCTGCTGATGTGCACCCTGGGGGGGAGCATGATCAACCTGCCGCTCTTCACCCTGAACGCGGATATGGGCGTCCCGCCCGCCATGCCACCCAGGCCGAAACAGTGGCCTTTGGTCAGGCTGCCGCCTTTTACCGGCAAGACCCTCGTCGCCATCAACGTGGGCGGGGCGGTAGTACCGGTTTCATTCTCGCTATACCTGGTGGCACACAGTCCGCTGAGCCTGGTGCAGGTCACGATTGCGGTGCTGGTGGTCGCCCTCGTCGCCCATCTGACCAGCCGGCCGATACCGGGCATGGGCATCGGCATCCCCATGCTGATCGCGCCGCTGGCTGCAGCTTTGATCGCCACACTGCTCGATTCCCAGCAACGCGCCCCACTCGCCTATATCGGCGGCACCCTGGGCGTGCTGATCGGCGCAGACCTGATGCGCCTGAAGGATATCCGCAGACTGGGCGCCCCCATCGCCTCCATCGGCGGCGGCGGGACCTTCGACGGCGTGTTCATCACCGGACTCATTGCGGTCTTGCTGGCATAAGTCGGCGCCTGCCCGGGTTGTCACATTCCCATAACGAGCCGCAAATACCTTAACTATGAGGAGACCAGCGACATGGAGCAGCGCAAATCCGAACGGGTGCAGTTCTTTCAACTCCCGACCGACGGGGACCTGGTTCCCGTCTGGGTATTCCAGCTTACGCAGGGCAACCCTGTCTTAGGATTGCTGCTGGACATCGGTATCGCCGGCGCCCAAATCCTCACGGACAGGGCCAACCCGCTTGCGGGCACAGACTACAACCTCATCATCCATGGCGATGAGGCCCCGGGGGCAGGTTTGCTCAGCGTGCGTGTCCGGCGCCTTTGGTCCAAGGCGGAGGGCACCCTCTATCTCCGCAATGGTTTTGTCTTTGAAGCCGGGATGGACATGACACCGATCATCGCCAGCCTGCGGGCCGCGCGTGACTCCGGTCATCAGTGGCTGAGGTGCGAGCTTGCGCCGGCCTGATCTGCTCTGCGCCGCCGCCTCGCAGGCAAAGTGGAATCCTCCCAGGCAATTCCCCGATACCCCTTTAAGCGCATGACGGGAGTACGCCGGCTTCGGCGACGGCAGGCAGACCAAGCCACTGATTTCATTGACGCCACCATGGCCAGCGCAGACCATATCGCCTTTGTGTCGAGGCATCGACCCGGCCCTACCTACCAGGAGGTACCGCGCACATGTCCAAGTCGCCCCGGAAACTGAGCCTGGTCAGGCTGAAGAAAAAGTGGGCCGCCCAGGAGGCCTCGCAAGACCTGCCCTTCATTGACGACATGCCCCTGATCTTCCTGGGTGAAATTCCCAACATGCGAACCCACGGGGTCTTCATCGGTCATAAGAGCGGTCGGGTCTACTCGGGCTTTCATATCTATCAGTTCGTCGAGCTGTCCGACAACGAGGTCTAGGCCCTCATCAATTTCGGCGTGTTCTTAAAGTGCTTTCGCAAGAACGCGCATGAACCCATTCACCTTAAGGACGCTTTTCGGGTTGTCCACGGAAGCTGTGGATAACGGTGTTGAAAAGCCTGCACAAATCCATCAAAAAAGCTTCATGGACACGGACTTAGGCCGCAGGCTCAAATCTTGAGCAAACAGGCGCACCAATCAAAACAAGGGGTTAGAAGCGACTTTTTGAGAAGGTTGCTACTCTTGGGGTGTGATTCTGTCAAGCCATACTTGGTGGATAAGTATCCGCTAATACCTTCATATCGGGGCTCGCCAGAGGTTGGCTGCGGGTCGCCCACCCGACCTGTCGGTCCGTACCAGGCATGGGCATTGAGACCCCAATGTTGCGCCTATGAGGAAAGCGGCGGCTGTTCACTTGGACGCCGACGCTCCTGGCCGGGAAAGCCTCGATCACCATGGCCGAGAGCTATATCAAGGCCCGTGAAACCGATAAAGTTACCCCGCTCCCTGATAAAGCGTGGGCCGAGTGTGGTAGGCGATGTACGCCGTGAGGGATAGTGGTGGCTATCGCCTCGTTGCGGACGGTCTAGGCGGCAATGTGATCGACGGCATCGGGTCAGGAGGAGATCGGTGACCATGAGTGTCGCCATCCTCAGCGAACGGCAGGAGCGTGAACTGCTTCGACTTTCGGGTTTCTATTGGAAGGAAGCGAAACGTCGTGAGGACCCCAAGGCGTATCCGGCCGGAAGTGTGATGCGTGGTTCGGCGTTGGAGGCGCTGCCGATGCCCATGGCCAACGCTTATGTTGACGATGCGGAAGCAACCACTGCCGTGCCGGCCCGAAAGGTGCCAGTCCTCCTCTTCCGGCGGCTTAATGGGGCGAACCTGACTTCCGCCTGCAGTAGCCGCGTGTATATGACCCTACGGATATGGATGCTGAACTGCCAATGCGGAATCGTGGAGAAGAAAATTGAGTAAAAGTATTCCGCATCCGAGATTCGGTGACGTGGGCGGATTGCTCTCCGGCATAGAGAGCGCCCTCGCCACACGTCGCAAAGTGACCGGGGCGAGCCTTGTCGAACTGTTCTATCTGTCCGAGATGGATCGGTACGGCATGGTCAGCGCCGCGAGATATCTCGACGAGTCGGGCGGATATCCGCTGCAGGATTTCCAGAGCGAGATCAACAAGTGTGTCGCTGCGGTCCGAGCCCGCCTTGATAAGGGGGAAATTCCAGACAACTGGCACGAGGAACTCATGGACCTTCTCGGTATCGAGCAGGGGAAGCGATAGGTACCACCGAACGATCTGACCAATCCGTTGCGTCGATTGGTTGAATCCGCAAGACAAAGCGGAAATATCAGACAGGCGCCGCCGACAAACTGCCCGGAGAACTTAGATAGATGGGGCGACGGATGGGAATCGAACCCACGACACCTGGAGCCACAATCTACCAGGGCCAAGCCGCCTAAATCTCTGACGGCAAAGTAATCCTGACAGGCCGCACAGTTGATAACCCCGTCAAAATCGGGCAACTTACCCCCGCGTCATTCCTAGCCCACGGGAAAATATCAGACAGCCGATTGCGGCCCCCCTGCCCTGCTGGGGTAACATCACTTCATCCTCTTGGAGGTCCAGCCCATGACCACTGCCACCCTGGAAATCCGCCCCGATTTGAAGGAACAGATCGACGCCCTGGCCGCCGCCACGCATCGCAGCGAGACCGACCTGGCGAATGAGGCTGTATCCCTCTACCTGGCACGGGAGCGCCGAATCCTTGCAGACATCAAGGAAGGACTGGCCCAGGCCGAACGCGGTGAATTCGTCCCAGACGAAGAGATGGACGCCTTCTTCGCCCAGCACGGCGATCTGGACACATGAGGCTGCGCTACACCCTACGCGCCAAATAAAATCAAAGCGACATTCGGGACTACATCGCCCAGGACAACCCCGCGGCTGCCCGCCGAGTCATTACCACCATTCGGGAACAGGCTCGCGCCCTGGTACACGA
>JBJKSP010000381.1:0-3297 GCA_046703865.1 Thiobacillaceae bacterium | reverse complement strand
GTTCAAGCCGACGTGTTTACGCGCTGGGTTTAAGCTGGCGTTGGGCGTCATATAGTAGTGTGCGGCACCGGAGCCATCGCAATGCAACAGACTGACCTGAACGTCCGTGCGTATCTTCTCGCCGAGGCTTTCCGTTTCATCGAGCGGGCAGTGTCCATGCCCGGCGTAAAGCGCATCGCGCTCATCGGCTCCCTCACCACCGGGAAGGCGGAGCCAAAAGATGCAGATATCCTTGTTACCGTGGAGGACGGTGCCGATCTGACGGCTCTTGCAACCGCTGCGCGGAAACTCAAAGGGGCAGCACAAACACGGAACAAAGGCGCCGACATATTCCTGGCGAATCCGGCGGGCCGCTATATTGGCCGCATCTGTCATTGGCGCGAGTGCGGTCCTGGAATACGTACCTCTTGCCATGCCCGCCACTGTGGGCGAAGGCATTTCCTCCACGACGATCTGGACGTCGTTGCGCTCGATCCTTTGCTGGTGAAAGAGCCTCCCGTTGAGCTGTGGCCTATCGTACTCTGCCGTCGGCCAGTTCCCGGCGACCTCATGTCGTACATGTCTCATTTTCAGTCGGGCGCCGGCGCGTCATGAGCCCTATGTTGCCCGACCTGTCGTTCGAGCGGACATCGCGCACCAAGCCGCTCGAGGCCGCCGACTTCGACGCCGGCCAAGGACGACTCATGCGATGGATTGCAGGTTTGCCGCTCAAGAAACCGGCTACCGCTCAAACCTCGGTCTTCAGGGCCGAGCCGCCCTAGGTATATGTGCAGGGAACGCCCTAGGCCATCGTTACCATTTACCTGCACATGGTTGAGAACGAGTATTGTCAGCGTTTCAACCAGCCAACGAGGAGACAAACATGACTGCCACAACCACCTGCACGCCTTCCCCGATGCACGGCCGGCGACGGGCACTTGCCGTAGCGCTGACGGCCATTGCCTTGGTTCTGCCCGCCTCATGGGCCTCCGCAGCGCGGGTCGAGGTGCCCGCCCAAGCCAAACCGGACGCCCATTACGGCGCGATCTTCCAGATCGACAACGGCGGCGACAAGGCCATCAAGAAGACTTTGAACAATATCGAGAACCTGCTCCAGGATCCCCGGCTCAAGGGCCACATCACCGTCGAACTGCTGGCCAACAGCAAGGGTTTCGACGTCTACGTCAAGAACAACGGCTTCGAGGAACGCCTGGAGAAATTGCGGCACGATGGCGTCATCCTGGCGCAGTGCTCCAACACGCTGAGGGAGTTGCATGTCGACCGCAGCAACCTTTATCCGTTCATCACCATCGTGCCCTCGGGCGTGGGCGAGATCACCCTGCGCCAGGCACAGGGATGGGCCTATATCCATCCCGGCGCCCCCAAGCCGTCAAACGACTTCTAGAGCCCTGGAGCCGATGGAGCGTCTCTAAGGTCGGGCGCGAACGGCACGGCGTTGATAAGGCTGACGACGGCTCCACGTCAGCCTTGGCGGAGGACGGCCGGGGGGTGAGACGACCGGAAATGCCAAGGTCGTCGAAATCCCCGCTTGCCCTGACCCCAAGAGGGGGCAACGCGGTTATCGGTCTGTCTCCCATCGGATTTCATGCCTCGGCGGTCATGGGTAGCCCTGCAGCGGAGGGCTATTTCCCCGCTTGAAAACCAAGCGCTAACCCGTCCAGCGCCAACCCGTCCACGGGATGGGGCAAGTCCGGACAATCCTTTGCTCTGTTGGGACTACGGGAGCGGGGGAGGCGAGCAGCGGGGTGTCAAACTCAGGGTCGCGACAGACCACCGCCGGCCATACGGCGGGATTCCATTGTCATCTTCCGGTAGCACGTTTTCGCTAAGCTGCTCCATGGGTCAGAAGTGGCCCGATGTACACAAGATAACGCGGCTCCTTTTGGGACCCGGCACCATGCCGGGTCCTTATTCTGACTGCGGCCTCCGGGTTCGCGAGAACGAGGGATCTTGCCTGCCGCTCCCGCTGGAAACACTTCATGTCCGATATCGCCGAACGAGCCCTCCATACCCGCGCCGCGCGCTCCGTGGAGGCCATGCACCGCTCGTTCATCGACAACCTGTACTACGTCACCGGGCGTTCCCTGCAGAAAGCGACGCCGATCGATCTCTACACCGCCCTGGCCTATACGGTGCGAGACCGCATGCTGGAGCGCTTCATCGCCACCACCGAGCACTACCGAAGCACCAACGCCAGGACGGTGTGCTATCTCTCGGCCGAATTCCTGTTGGGCCCCCATCTGGGCAACAACATCTTCAATCTAGGTCTGTGGGACCACCTGGCAGAGGCCATGAAGCAACTGGGGCTGGACCTTGAAACCCTCTTGCAGCAGGAGCCGGAACCCGGCCTGGGCAATGGCGGCCTGGGCCGACTGGCCGCCTGCTACCTGGATTCCCTCGCCACCCTGGAATACCCCGCCGTCGGCTACGGCATCCGCTACGAGTTCGGCCTGTTCGACCAGGTGATCCGGGACGGCTGGCAGGTGGAGGTGACCGACGCCTGGCTGCGCGACGGCAATCCCTGGGAACTGCCCAACCGCCAGCGGAGATATCCGGTCAGACTGGGCGGCCACACCGAGCAATACACCGATGACGACGGCGGCCTGCGGGTCAAATGGGTGCCCGGCGCCACGGTCTACGGCGTCGCCTACGACACGCCCATCCTCGGCTACGGCGTGATCAACGTGAACCTGCTGCGGCTGTGGAAGGCGGAGGCGCGCGATGCCTTCGACTTCCAGGCCTTCAACACGGGGGACTACTACGGCGCGGTGGAAGAGGTGGTGGTGGCCGAGAACCTCACCAAGGTGCTCTATCCCAACGACGAACCCGAAGTCGGCAAGGAGCTGCGCCTGAAACAGCAGTATTTCTTCGTCTCCTGCGCCCTGCAGGACATGGTGCGCATCACCCTGCACGACCTGGGCGACCTGACCCGATTTGCGGACAAGTTCGTCGCCCAGCTCAACGACACCCACCCGGCCGTCGCGGTACCCGAGCTCATGCGCCTGCTGGTGGACGAGCATGGCCTGCCCTGGGAACGCGCCTGGGACCTCACCCGGCGCAGCTTCGCCTATACCAATCACACGCTGCTGCCGGAGGCTCTGGAGACCTGGCCGCTGGACCTGTTCGCCGAGGCGCTGCCCCGTCACCTCGAGATCATCTACGAGATCAACCGCCGGTTCCTCGACGAGGTGCGCGCGCGCTTCCCCGGCGACGAGGACCGCGTCCGGCGAATGTCGCTGATCGGCGAGAACGGCGGCAAGAGCATCCGGATGGCGCATCTGGCGACCGTGGGCAGCC
>JBJKSP010000380.1:0-4251 GCA_046703865.1 Thiobacillaceae bacterium | reverse complement strand
AATCGATGCCGACCGCCATGGCGGCGGTCATCATGTTGGCCGCGGCGATATGACACTGGGTGATGCTCCAGGCGGCGGTATCGGTGGCAGCATGGAATCCGCGATAGTTTTTCAGGGCGCCCGCCAGCTGTGTTCCCGGGGATTCCCGCGCCAGCAGGGTCTTCACGTAGTCGCTGTCGGGGTTTAGGTCGGCAATCTTGGCCAGGATGACGATGTCGCAGCTGGCGTTTCCCACCTGGTGCTGGTTGAAACAGGCGTCCTGCAGCCTCATCTTGAGGTCGGCCGATACAACCACCATGAACTTCCATTGCTCCAGCCCGAAGGAAGATGGCGAAAGGCGTCCCGCTTCCAGGATATAGTCCAGGTCGTCCTGGCTGATGCTGCCGGGCGGGTCGAACTGGTGGCAGGCGTAGCGGCGGCGGAAGACTTCCAGGAGTTCAGATCTCATGCTCGATCCCGTCGTTGGGACATCAAAGGAAATATCGGTATTTTACCCGCTAGGATTATTTTGGACTTTGTGAGTAGGCCGCCGGTGTACAAAGAAGAGACGACAGGCGCGGCCGCCTGGTACGAGTTCAAGGTCCTGCTGTTCGCCAGGGGCGCGAATCCGGCCGGCGTCAGGGCAAGGGTGAGCTTCCAGGAAATGACCCTTCTGGTGGAGGGGCAGGGATTCCAGATGACCGCGCCTGTCGGCGAGGTCGACATCGCCACCGGGGGTTACGACGGCCGACAGTGGATGCTGTCCTGGAAGACGGACAAGGGCGGCCGTGTCACCGCCATGCTCAGGGGCGAAGCGGACCTGCGCATGATGCGCCGCGTGGCACCGCACTCCATGGCGGATCGGATAGGACATGCCTTGAGGGAGGCCAAGCGGAGGCGTCGGCGCTTCCATTTGCTGGCCGGTCTGGTCATCGCCCTTTCCCTGCTTCCCCTGGTCCTGGCCGGTCTGCTATGGGTCAATTCCGGACGCGTCACCGACTGGGTGGTGGACCACATCAGCCTGAAACAGGAACAGCGCCTTGGAGAGCTGGCCTTTCTCGAGGTCCAGGCCACTCTGAGGCCCATGGTACGGGGGCCGGCCGTGGCGATGGTCAGACAGATCGGCGACCGGCTCACGGCGGGTTCCCGCTATCACTACCATTGGGTGGTGGCGAACAACCCTGAGGTCAACGCCTTCGCCATCCCGGGCGGTTACATCGTGGTGTACACCGGGCTGCTCCGTGCCGCCGACAATGCCGACGAGGTGGCGGGGGTGTTGGCCCATGAGATCCAGCACGTGGAACAGCGCCACACCCTCAAGGCCGTGATCCACGCCCTGGGATGGCGGGCGGTACTGGCCGCGGCCTTCGGGGATATCTCCGACGGTATCTGGACGGATATGGCCTATCGCCTGGGCAGCCTGGGCTACAGTCGCGATCTGGAACGTGAGGCGGATCTGGGCGGCCTCAAGGCCCTGTATCGTGCAGGGATCGACCCCCGCGGCATGCCCCGGTTTTTCGAGAAGCTCGCGCACCGGGATGGTACCGGCATCCCCTGGCTGTCCTCCCACCCCACCGGCGAGGAAAGGATGCGGGCCCTGGGCCGGGCCATCGAGGCACGAGGGGACTACTCCTACCGGCCGCTGCCCTATGATTGGCAGGCGATCCAACAAAGCCTGCCGCCCGCACCTTCAATTCCCTAGAGCACCAGGGGCAGCGCGAATACCAGCACGATGTTGAGCAGGCCCAGAGCGAGGTTGGTGCCCACCAGCCGGCGTATACGGTTCAGGGCCGCCGCCGCCGCTTGCCAGTCCTCGCCCGATACGGCCCGGCGCAGACTGGGATAAGGGACGAAGTACAGGTAGGCGAAGATGGCGGCCATCACGTAGCCGATGCCGGCCATGACGTGGATGTGGACCGGCACCGCGGCCATGCCGCCCATTTGCTCGATAATGGCCTGGCCGCTCAACAGGAGCAGGACGACCGAGAGCCAGACCCAGGGGAAGAAGCGATTGAAAACGCCGTTCCACAGGACCAATCGCTGGGGCGGTTCGAGCCGGACCAGGGCGACGGGGCGCAGGCATTGATGGGCGAAGAACATCCCGCCCACCCATACCACGGTGGCCAGGACATGCGCCAGATAGAGCAGTTTCATCGAATTCTCCCGTTGGGCGAGGCCGCCTAGGGTAAACCATAGCGGCGATCGGCATGGCCACCGATCCGCATCATGTGCCGGTCGGGTCCGCAGCCGCGCCTTCCCGTGGTCCGGGTCCATCAGTCATCGCGCTTGCCTGGGACCGTGTTGCGCTCCCGGGGGGGAATTTGTTCTACTTGAACATCACCGGCTTATTCATAGCGGGAGGCTATGCATGACCCTCACCGAGCTGCGTTATGTCCTCGCGGTCGCCCGGGAACGCCATTTCGGCCAGGCGGCCGAGGCCTGCCATGTGGCCCAGCCCACCCTGTCGGTGGCGATCAAGAAACTGGAGGATGAACTGGGTGTCATGCTGTTCGAACGGGGCGGCGGCGGGGAGGTGGGCATTACGCCCGCGGGAGAACGGGTGGCGGAGCAGGCGGCACGGGTGCTGGAACTCGTGGACGTCATCAAGGACCTGGCGGCGTCGTCCAGGGACGAACTGGCGGGTCCCCTGCGCCTGGGGGCCATCTACACCATCGCGCCCTATCTTCTGCCCGAACTGATCCCCGAACTCCACCGTCTAGCGTCCCGCATGCCCCTGCTGCTGGAGGAGAACTACACCCGGGCGCTGACCGAAAAGCTCCGACGCGGCGACCTGGACGCCATCATCGTGGCCACGCCGGTGGAGGAGCCGGGGCTCCTGGCGCTGCCCCTTTACGAAGAACCCTTCCTCGTGGCCGCGCCCGCCAACCACCCCTGGCGCAGGAAGAAGTCCGTCAGCAGCAGCGATCTGGAGACGGCAAACCTGCTGCTCCTGGGCAGCGGCCACTGTTTCCGCGACCAGGTCCTGCAGGCCTGCCCCGCCCTGAACCGCTCCGCCGACAGCGGCCTGCAGAAGACCCTGGAGGGCTCGTCCCTGGAGACCATCCGCCACATGGTGGCCAGCGGTGTCGGCGTCACCGTCCTGCCCTGCAGCGCCACGCGCCTGCACAGCGCCAGCGATCCCCTGCTGATCCTGCGGCCTTTCGCCAGGCCGGTGCCCAGCCGTATCGTCTCCATCGCCTGGCGCAAGAACTTTCCCCGGCCCCGGGCCATCGAGGCGGTGCGCCAGGCGGTGTTGGCCAGCGACCTGCCCTGTGTGGACAAGCGGGCACCGGGGCGAGTTGGATAGCCTCTGCCCGAGGCGTGGCAACCCTGGCGTGTACGCAGGACGCCAACACGCCCGGAATGGGCCACAATGCACGTATGTGCAAATCCATGATCCGATCATGCCCCCCGATCCCGACACCCTCATCGGCTATGCCGCGGCGGTCCTGACCACCGCCGCCTTCGTGCCCCAGGCCTGGAAGTCCTGGCGCAGCCGGGACCTGAGGGGCATCTCCCTGCCCATGTACGCCCTGTTCACCCTGGGGGTGGCGCTCTGGTGCGCCTACGGCGTCGTCATCGGCAGTGCGCCGGTCGTCGCCGCCAATGGCATTACCCTGGTGCTGGCCTCGGTGGTGCTGGCGCTCAAGCTCCGGGAATGACATGCGCAGCGCATGCCATGACGAGGTACGCCTGACCCTCAAGGCCCTGGACTTCGCCGCCCGCAAGCACCGTGACCAGCGGCGCAAGGATGCCGACGCCTCGCCTTACATCAACCATCCCATCGCCCTGGCCCGGGTGCTGAGCGAGGAGGGCGGGGTGACGAACGCCCAGGTCCTGAGCGCGGCCCTGCTCCACGACACGGTGGAGGATACGGCCACCACCCCGGAGGAACTGGCCGCCGAATTCGGTCCGGCCATCCGCGACCTGGTGCTGGAGGTGACCGACGACAACTCCCTGTCCAAGGCCGAGCGCAAGCGTCTGCAGGTCGTGCATGCCGCCCATCTGAGCGACCAGGCCAAGCTGGTCAAGCTGGCGGACAAGATCTGCAACCTGAGGGACGTGGCCGACAACCCCCCGGCCGACTGGGGCCTGGACCGCCGCCGGGCCTATTTCGACTGGGCCAAGGCGGTGATCGACGGCCTGCGCGGCGTCCATGCCGGGCTGGAGGCCGTGTTCGACGCGGCCTACGCGCGTCGGCCCTGAACGCGGGGGTCGCTCGGCGTGATCGAGGCCGAATCCCATATCGTCATCCATCGGTCGGTCCAGGCC
>JBJKSP010000379.1:0-3937 GCA_046703865.1 Thiobacillaceae bacterium | reverse complement strand
GGGGGGGGGGGGGGGGGGGGGGGGGGGGGGGGGGGGGGGGGGGGGGGGGGGGGTGGGGGGGGTGGGGGGGTGGGGGTTGCGCAGACCGGCGATCAGGGCGGCCATGGCCTGGGTGCCCAGGATGGCGCCGAGCAGCAGGGGCGCGGGATATGGGCGGGTCAGCATGGGGCGCTTGGTGCGGGCCACGAACAGGGTGAGATGGCCTGCAACCGAGAGCTTCAGGAAGATGATGGTCTGCAGGACCGCCAGGCTCACGCCCATGACGCTCTTGGCCAGATAGAGCAGGAGAAAGGTCTCGGCTACGCCGATGATGCCCAACACGGTGGCCAGGGTCAGGACATGGTGCATTTGCCAACGCACCGGCTTGGGGTCCAGCCAGGTATTGTCCTTGGAGATGGCCATGATCGGGATGTCGTTGAGCAGGGCCAGCATGATGATCATGATGGCGGTCATGGGGTAGAAGTTGTAGGCGATCATCGCCAAGACCATGAAGAACATGATGCGGATGGTCTCCACCACCCGGTAGATGGCGTAGGAGTTCATGCGCTCGAAGATGCGCCGCGCCTCCTCCACGGCACTGACGATGGTGGACAGGCCCGGCGCGGTGAGGATCAGGTGGGCCGCGGCGCGCGCGGCGTCGGTGGCGCCGCTCACGGCGATCCCCACGTCGGCCTGCTTGAGGGCGGGCGCATCGTTGACCCCGTCGCCGGTCATGGCCACCAGATGGCCCCGCTCCTGCAAGGCCTTGACGATGGCGTACTTGTGCTCGGGAAAGACCTGGGCGAAGCCGTCGGCGCGTTCGATGCGCTCGGCCGCGTCGGACGACAGGTGTCCCCGGGACGCTGCCTCCGACAGCAGGTCGCCTGCCGGCTGGATCTCCGTGCCCAGGTCGAGTCGGCCGGCGATCTCGCGGGCGATGGCCACGTTGTCGCCGGTCACCATCTTCACCTGGATGCCGTGCTCGATGGCATGCCGGATGGTTTCCTTGGAGTCCTCGCGCGGCGGATCGAACAGCGGCAGGATGCCCAGGAAATGCCAGGTCCCGGCGCTGTCAGTGCGCGCTACGCCCAGGGTGCGATAGCCCTTGGCGGCGAGGTCCCTGATGAGCCTGTTCGCGCGTTCGGCGTCCGGGCCGGCGACGTGGGCGAGATCCAGGATGACCTGTGGGGCGCCCTTGGTGACCTTGAAGTCTCCGCCCTGGGCGTCCCTGATCTCCGCCTCGGTGCGCTTTCCCACCGGATCGAAGGGCACGAAGCGGGTCTGGCTGTAGGCTTCCTGCGCCTTGACGTCCTTCAACCCGCCGATCACCGCCAGGTCGATGGCATCCTTGTTCTCCGCCTTGGAGGCCAGAGCGGCGGCGAGGATCAAGGCCTGGGCATCGGCGGCCGCGAACAGCGCGGGCTCGCCCAGGGTCAGCTTGTTCTGCGTGAGGGTGCCGGTCTTGTCGGAGCACAGGATGTCGATGCCGGCCATCTCCTCGATGGACTGCAGGCGCGAGACGATGGCCTTCATCCTGGACAGGGCCAGGGCGCCCACCGCCATGGTGACTGAAAGCACCGCCGGCATGGCAACGGGAATCGAGGCGACGGTCAGGATGAGGGCGAACTGCACCAGTTCCAGCCAGTTCATGCCCCGGTACAGCTGCACGATGGTGAGCACGGCGACCAGGCCCAGGCTCAGGTAGATCAGGTAGTCGCCGATGGCCAGCACCGCTTTCTGGAAGTGGGACACGGCGCCGGCGCTTTCCACCAGTTTCGCGGTGCGGCCGAAGAAGGTGTCGCCGCCAGTGGCGGTGACCGCGGCCACCATCTCGCCCTGCTTGGCGACGGAACCGGAATAGGCGACCTCGCCCGGCTTCTTGTTGACCGGCAGCGATTCTCCGGTCAGCGCGGACTGGTCCACGCTCAGGTAGTCGCCCTCGATGAGCTTGGCGTCGGCGGGGATGATGTCGCCCAGGCGCAGCCGCACGATGTCGCCGGGGACCAGCTCGGCGGCGTCGACCTCCTGCCATCGGCCGTCGCGCAGTACGCGGGCCTTGAGCGCGAGCTGGCTCTTGAGCGCCTCCAGGGCGTTGGCCGCCTTGAATTCCTGCCAGAAGCCGACCACCGCATTGAACACCAGTAGGACAAGGATGATGCCCAGATCGTCCCAGTGGCGCACCAGGGCCGAGAGGATGGCGGCGACCTCGATCATCCAGGGGATCGGTCCCCAGAAGTAGCCCAGGAACCGCAGTAGCGGGCTGGTCTTCTTTTCCTCCAGGGCGTTGCGGCCGAACTGGGCCAGGCGGGCTTGGGCCTGGGCCGTACTGATGCCCTGGGCGGAGCTCTCCAGCTGCCCGAAGAGCGCGTCGACGTCGAGTTTCTCGGCGTCCTGGCTGTCGATGCTCTTGACCAAGGTCAGCCCCCCCTACGGCGCGATCATGCCGTTTTCGATGTAGTCCTCCGCATAGGTGAACACCAGGGCCGGGTCCGGACGGGTCAGGTCGTGATCTTTGCCGTCGTAGTCCAGCCGCGTGAGCAGGTCCTTGATGACGTTGAGCCGTGCCAGCTTCTTGTCGTCGGCACGCACCACGATCCAAGGCGTCATCGGCGTGTGCGTGCGGGCGAACATCTCGTTGCGGGCCACGCTGTAATCCTTCCAGTGCTTCTGGGCCACGGCGTCGATGGGGCTCATCTTCCATTGCTTGAGCGGATCGGTGCGGCGGGCGTCCAGACGTGCCTTCTGCTCCTTCTTGCCGATGTCCAGGTAGTACTTGAACAGCCGGATGCCGGAGCGGATCAGCATGGACTCGAACGACGCCACGGTCTCCATGAATTCTTCGTACTCCGCCTCGGTGCAGAAGCCCATCACCCTTTCCACGCCGGCGCGGTTGTACCAGCTGCGGTTGAACAGGACCATCTCCTGGGCGGCCGGCAGGTGTGGTGCATAGCGCTGGAAATACCACTCGCTGCGGTCGCGGTCGGAGGGTTTGCCCAGGGCGACCACACGGGTCTCGCGTGGCGACAGGTGCTGAATGATGCGCTTGATGGTGCCGTCCTTGCCGCCGCTGTCCCGGCCCTCGAAGATCACCAGGATCCGGTCGTCATGCTCGATCAGGTGCTTCTGCAGCTTCACCAGCTCGACCTGGAGGTCGCGCAGGGTCTTATTGTACTTGCCGTTGTCGGAAGGGCTGGGTACTGCCTGGCGTGTGCTTTTCTGTTTCATCGGCGGGCTCCGGCTCGTGAGCTTCCGGCATGCATGGGTGCAGCCGGCGCGGGTCCTGCGTTCGGCGTTCGATCCCGAGCTTCATGGCCCCAGTGGGATTCACCGCCGACTCCATGGTATGGATGGTGGCCGGCCTGCCGGGGTTCCCGGGGAATGCCTTAAGCCATGTCCAACCCGAATATTCCGCCAATCCGGCACCCACTACCACCGGGCATGGCGGCCCCCGGGGCCAGGGTTGGCGCACTCGGGACCCGATTTTAGCGCGGGTTTGCGCGGACGCCGGCGGACGGCTCGCGACGCCCCGGCGTGCCGAAGGTCAAGTCAGGTGCCACGCCGTTGACGCTGCGGCGCATCCGAAGGAGAGCGGAATGGAGACGAAGGCGACGCTGGCAACGACGAACAGCGTGCCGAGGACCACGCCCAGCAGCTGCCGGGCAAATTCGGTTTCGTGAAATTTCATGGTGAACCCCTTCATTCAAGGATGGATGAAGGCTTCACACTATGCCCCTCAGATTAAGCCCAGCTTAACCCGGCGATTCCGCCGAAGCGGTGGACGTCTTGCCGGCTCATCTCACCGTATAGCCATGCCCCTCCAGGCAGGCGGCGTCGGCACGCTGATAGTCCGACCAACGGGAATCGTCAGGTGCCGCGTGGGCGGGGTCGTAGCCGGTCTGGCCCGTCGCCCAGCGTTGGCATTCCGCCCGATCCGAGGCGATCTGGGCCGCGCTTTGCC
>JBJKSP010000378.1:0-6265 GCA_046703865.1 Thiobacillaceae bacterium | reverse complement strand
ACCGGGGATGGACTGGACGACCTCCACGGCGAGGGTATGGTTGGAGGCCATCTCCCCCGGGTTCGCGATGGGGCCGCCCGCCTGGGCCTGCAGGTCGGGGGCGCGGCCATCCCAGAACTGGGCCAGGTTCATGCGCGCGTTGAGGACGGTCGGCGCATTGATCGGTCCCCGGTTCCAGTGGTCTCCGATGGAAGTCCTGAGGTTGTCCGTGCCGCCCATGGACAGGTTATGGCAGGAATTGCACGAGATGAAGCCGGACTTGGACAGGCGCGGATCGAAGTAGAGCTGTTTGCCCAGCTCGACCATGGCCGGATGGGTGATCCTGGCCGGGGAGACGGGCTGGATCGGTTCCGTGGCCGCGTAGGCCGTGATGGCCAGATTGAAGGACAGGACGGACACCGTGAAAATGCGGATGTTCATGGATGCTCCCTTTCAATGGGGTTATGAGAGGAAAGCGCACCCTATGAGGTCAGGATTAAGAGAGCCTTAAGCGGCGGACATGCGGGCGACATGCGCCCCATGCCGGCCCCGGCCTTCCGTGCTCCCTGTCGATCGGATGAAGCCGGCACCCTTCAAGCCTCGACCGAGTCAAGACCATCCGGGGGGATAATCCGGCCATCGCCTTACAGACCGCCCGCCATGTTTGCCTCGTATTTACGCACTTCGTCCTCGCCCGCCGTCCCGCCCCGGGCGCCCCGAGCCTGATGCGCACCGCCGACACCCTGCGCTACGCCTATCTTGCCGCCCTGGGCTATCCGTTGCGCACCTCGCTGCTGATCCTGGCCATGGCCATCGGCGTGGCCTCGGTGGTGGTGCTCACCGCCCTGGGGGACGGGGCCCGGCGCTACGTGCTGGGGGAATTCTCCTCCCTGGGCAGCAACCTGGTCATCGTCCTGCCCGGCCGTACCGAGACCAAGGGCTTCAGCCCGGCCACCTTCATCAGCAGCACCCCGCGGGCACTGACCGTGGAGGATGCCCAGCACCTGCTGCGCGCGCCGGCCGTGCTGCGCATGGCGCCTTTGTCCGTCGGCTCTTCCGAAGCGGCTTACGGGGGCAAGCTGCGGGAGGTGACGGTGGTGGGCACCAACGCCGACTTCATCAAGGTCCGGCAGCTCAAGCTGGCCCAGGGCCGCTTCCTGCCCGCCAACGACGTGCATGAGAACTCGGCCGTGGTGGTCCTGGGGGCCAAGGTCAGGGACGACCTGTTCGGACCGAAACCCGCCCTGGGCCGGGTGCTGCGCCTGGGCGACCGGCGCTTCCGCATCGTCGGCGTGCTCGCCGCCGGCGGCCAGGGGCTGGGCATGACCACCGACGAGCTGGCCATCCTGCCCGTGGGCCAGGCCCAGGCCCTGTTCAACTCCGACTCCCTGTTCCGCATCCTGGTGGAGGCCAGGAGCCGGGGCGCCATCCCGGATGCCAAGAAAGAGGTCCGGAACATCCTGATCCAGCGCCACGAGGGCGAGGAGGACTTCACCCTCATCACCCAGGATGCGGTGCTGGCCACCTTCGACAAGATCCTGAGCGCGCTGACCCTGGCGGTGGCGGGCATCGCGGGCATCAGCCTGTCCGTGGCGGGCATCCTGGTGATGAACGTGATGTTGGTGTCGGTGACCCAGCGCATCGGCGAGGTGGGCCTGATGAAGGCCCTGGGGGCCGCCGGCCTGACCATCCGCCTGGTCTTCCTCACCGAGGCCGCCATGCTGTCCCTGGCCGGCGCGGCGGTGGGGCTGGTCCTGGGCTACGGCGGCGCGGCCCTGATCCGCCAGCTCTACCCCGTGCTGCCGGCCTATCCACCCCAGTGGGCGGTGCTGGCGGGGGTGGGGACGGCCGTGGTGACCGGGGTGGTGTTCGGCCTGTTGCCGGCCGGCCGGGCGGCGCGCCTGGACCCGGTCGAGGCCCTGATGAAGCGGTGAACATGCTCATCGCCGACTTCCTGCGCCTGGTCGCCCGCAGCCTCGCCGCCCACCGGCTGCGCAGCTTTTTGACCCTGCTGGGCATCGCCGTGGGCATCACCGCGGTGATCCTGCTCACCTCCATCGGCGAGGGCATCCACCGCTTCATCCTGGCCGAGTTCACCCAGTTCGGCACCAACGTCATCGGCATCAACCCGGGCAAGGTCAGCGCCCACGGCGGGCAGCCGGCCATCATCCAGAGCACTGTGAGGCCCCTGACCCTGGGGGACGCGGAAAGCCTGGCGCGGCTGCCCCACGTCACCGCCGTGACCCCCATCGTCTGGGGCAATTCCGAGGTGGAGGGCAACGGCCGCGTCCGGCGCACCTCGGTCTACGGCGCCGGTCCGGCCATGACCCGGGTGTTCAGCATGCACGTGCAGATCGGGCGCTTCCTGCCCCCGGACGACCCGGAACACGCCCGCGCCTTCGTGGTGCTGGGCTCCAAGCTCAAGACCGAGCTGTTCGGCAACGCCAATGCCCTGGGCGCGCGCCTGCGCATCGCGGGCCGCCACTTCCGGGTCATCGGCGTGATGGCGCCCAAGGGCCAGTTCCTGGGCATCGACCTGGACGACACCGCCTACATCCCGGCCGCCCGTGGCCTGGAGCTGTACAACCGGGTGGGGCTCATGGAGATCGACGTGTCCTACGCGGAGGGGGTGCCCTCGGCGCGGGCGGCCCGGGCCGTGAAGGCCCTGCTGACGGCGCGCCACGGGCGGGAGGACTTCACCATCACCACCCAGGAGGACATGCTCAAGACCCTGTCCAACATCCTGGACATCCTCACCGCCGCCGTGGGCGCCCTGGGGGGGATCTCCCTGCTGGTGGGCGGGGTGGGCATCGTCACCATCATGACCATCGCCGTGGCGGAGCGCACCGGCGAGGTGGGCCTGCTGGTGGCCGTGGGGGCGCGGCGCCGGACGGTGCTGCTGCTGTTCCTGGGGGAGGCCGCGGTACTGGCCGGCGTCGGTGGGCTCATGGGCCTGTTGCTGGGCGCGACCATCGCCCAGGTCCTGCACCTGACGGTGCCGGCCCTGCCGGTGCACACGCCCTGGTCCTTCGTGGTCCTGGCCGAGGCCGTCGCGGTGGCCATCGGCCTGGTGGCCGGCGCCCTGCCGGCCCAGCGCGCCGCCCGGCTGGACCCGGTGGAGGCGTTGCGCGCCGAATAGCGGCGAGGGGATGCACTCAGGGTCACCCGCCACTTGCCCCCCGGCCGGTGACGAACTCCGCCCGTGGGTGCGTCGTCTCAAGATGCAGGGAAGACGCGCCGTTAGAAAGATTGCGGTGGGCCTGCCCTTTTGTGTACCTTCCTGAAAAGGCACGGGATATCGCTGATTCCACAATCGAGAACATCAGGTGACACGCAGACAGACCTCCAGCTTCGCCAAGGCCCGCAGCCGCAGCACGCCCAAGACCGTCGCCGGCAGCCCGGGCATCGTGCGCGCGGCCGCCATCCAGATGGCCTCGGGCCCCAACGTGGCCGCCAACCTGGCCGAAGCGGAGCGTCTCATTGCCATGGCCGTGGGCGCCGGAGCCCGCCTGGTCACCCTGCCGGAAAACTTCGCCATCATGGGCATGAAGGACACGGACAAGGTGACGGCCCGGGAGGAGCCGGGCAGCGGACCGATCCAGACATTCCTCTCCGCCAAGGCCAGGAAGCACGGCATCTGGCTGCTGGGCGGCTCGATACCCCTGGACTGCGGCGATCCCAAGAAGGTCTATGCCAGCAGCCTGCTATACGACGACAAGGGCAAGCTGGTGGCCCGCTACGACAAGATCCACCTGTTCGGCCTGGAACTGGGCAACGAGCGCTACCGCGAGGAGACCACCATCAAGCCGGGCGACCGCCTGGTGGTGGTGGACACCCCCTTCGGGCGGCTGGGCATGTCCATCTGCTACGACCTGCGCTTTCCCGAGCTCTACCGCGCCATGGGCGAGGTCAACATCATCCTGGTGCCTTCCGCCTTCACCGCCACCACCGGCAAGGCCCACTTCGAGACCCTGATCCGGGCGCGGGCCATCGAAAACCTGGCCTACGTCATCGCCCCGGCCCAGGGCGGCTATCATCTGTCCGGCCGTGAGACCCACGGCGACACCATGATCGTGGACCCCTGGGGCAACGTGCTGGACCGGCTGCCCAGGGGCTCCGGCATCGTGGTGGCGGCGGTGAACCGCACCTACCAGGAAGGCCTGCGCAAGAGCCTGCCCGCCCTCAAGCACCGCAGCCTGGACTGCCGGGGCAACTTCACGGTGGACGTGATCAAGGCGGCCTGAAACCCTCCGGCCGGCGAGTTGTCTGACCGTATGCACATTGGAAACCCCATGAACATCGCCAACCCCGCCCAACTCCATTTCGACACCGCCCTGCAGACCCTGCTGGCCCCCAACGATCTGGACACCCCCCAGGTGGAATCCGTCTTCGGCCTGCTCACGGCCCATCGCCTGGATGACGCCGACCTCTATTTCCAGTACACACGCTCCGAGGCGTGGAGCCTGGAGGAGGGTCAGGTCAAGTCGGGCAGCTTCAACATCGACCAGGGGGTGGGCGTGCGCGCCGTGGCGGGGGACAAGACCGCCTTCGCCTATTCCGACGACATCACCCTGCCCGCCATCCAGCAGGCGGCGCTCACAGCACGCTCCATCGCCCTGGCCGGCGCGGCGGCCCGGCAGCCGGTGCCCGCCCGGGTGAGCGGACGCAGCCTCTACCTCCCCATGGACCCCCTGGCTTCCCTGGGCGAGCCCGACAAGGTGGCCCTGCTGCACCGGCTGGAGGACTACGCCCGTGCCCTGGATCCCCGCATCACCCAGGTCATGGCCAGCCTGGCCGGCGAATACGAGGTGGTGTTCATCGCCCGGCTGGACGGCCGCCTGGCCGCGGACGTGCGCCCGCTCACCCGGGTCTCCCTGCAGGTCATCGTCGAGGACGGCGGCCGGCGCGAACAGGGCACGGCCGGCGGCGGCGGCCGCTTCGACTACGGCTACTTCAGCGATGCCGTGCTCCGGGACTATGCCGAGAAGGCCGTGCACCAGGCCCTCACCAACCTGGACGCCAGGCCGACCCCGGCCGGCACCATGACCGTGGTCCTGGGCCCGGGCTGGCCCGGCATCCTGTTGCACGAAGCCATCGGCCACGGCCTGGAGGGCGACTTCAACCGCAAGGGCTCCTCCGCCTTCTCCGGCCGCATCGGCGAGCGGGTGGCGGCACCCGGGGTCACGGTGGTGGACGACGGCACCATCCCCAACCGCCGGGGGTCGCTCAACGTGGACGACGAGGGCACGCCCACCCAGTGCACGGTGCTGATCGAGGACGGCATCCTCAAGGGCTACATGCAGGACGCCATGAACGCCCGCCTGATGGGCATGGCCCCCACCGGCAACGCCCGGCGCGAGTCCTTCGCCCATTTACCCATGCCGCGCATGACCAACACCTACATGCTGAGCGGCGGCCACGACCCCCACGAGATCATCGCCTCGGTCAGGAACGGCCTCTACGCCGTCAATTTCGGCGGCGGCCAGGTGGACATCACCAGCGGCAAGTTCGTCTTCTCCGCGGCCGAGGCCTACATGATCGAGGATGGCCGGATCACCTACCCGGTGAAGGGCGCCACCCTGATCGGCAACGGCCCGGACGTGCTCACACGGGTGTCCATGATCGGCGACGACATGAGCCTGGACCCGGGCGTGGGGACCTGCGGCAAGGAGGGCCAGAGCGTGCCGGTGGGCGTGGGCCAACCCACCCTGAAGATCGACGGCCTGACCGTGGGAGGGACCCAGTAGGTGTGGAAAAGTGCCGCATAAATCAAGCACTTCCCTTGTGATCCGACGCCGGCATCTGCTAGCATCCGGTCATCATGTCGACCCGCAACGCGCAATTTTTCCGGTTTAGCTTTCATCCCACGGCCCTGGCGGTCGGGAGGGGCTAGCGCGAGCCGGTCACGAATCCCCCGAAAACCGCCAGGTTCCTGGCGGTTTTTTTATTTTTGGGTTCCAACAGGAGAACAACCATGGCGGGATACCGCACCGACGACACCCGTATCGAACAAGGCGACGAGTTGCTCGCACCCATGCAGATCATGCGCGAGCACAGGGCCAGCGAGCAGGCGCTCAGGACCACTTTCGAGGCCCGGAGCCGCATCCATGACGTGCTGCGCGGTGCGGACGACAGGCTGGTGGTGGTGGTGGGCCCCTGCTCCATCCACGACGCCGTGGCGGCCATGGACTACGCACGCCAGCTCAAGGTGATCGCCGACGAGCTGAGCCACGACCTGGTGGTGGTGATGCGGGTCTATTTCGAGAAGCCGCGCACCACCCTGGGC
>JBJKSP010000377.1:0-2554 GCA_046703865.1 Thiobacillaceae bacterium | reverse complement strand
GAACATCCGGATGTCCTGCAGGCGGTCGCATTCGCCGTTCCACATGCATCGCTCGGCGAGGACATCGCTGCCGCCGTGGTGCTGCGCCAAGGAGCAGGCGCCGATGAGCAAGGCTTACGCGCGTTCGCTTTCAGTCAACTGGCGGATTACAAGGTGCCGACACGGATTATCGTCGTCCGTGCCATACCCAAGGGAGCGACGGGAAAGGTACAGCGCACGACCCTGCACGAAAAACTCAAGGGCGAACTGGTATCGACCTATGTCGGCCCGGGCACCGAGACCGAGTCGGCGCTGGCAGGCATATTCGCAGAGGTACTCCAGTGTCAGCGTGTCGGTGTCCACGACAACTTCTTTTCCTTGGGGGGCGATTCCCTGCGCGGTGCCCAGGTTGTCTCACGCATCAACACCACCTACGGCATCGATCTGTCGGTCACCAGCCTGTTCAGGCACCCCAGTGTGGCCGAACTGGCCGATGCCGTCTCCGAGGCAAGGGAAGTCCGAGAGGTCGAGATCCAAGCGCTCATGGCCGAAATCGAAAACCTCTCGGATGAGGAAGTCAGACGCCTGTTGGAGCAGGAAGGAGGGGCAGGATGAATGGCGCCAGAAGACCCGGCCAGGATATCGCCCGGCCGAATCCGGGCTCCCTGCTGCGCAAGACCATCGAAAAGGAGGGGATCGTTCCCCTTATCGGTGTCTACGACACATTCTCGGCCTCCATCGCCGGACGCTCTTTCCACGGCTTGTTCGTCAGCGGATTCAGCTTCGCCGCAAGTTTCTATGGTCTGCCGGATATCGGCTTCATCGCCTGGTCCGACATCGTGGCCTTCGTGCAGCGCTTGCGTGCCATCCTTCCAGAACACCACATCGTAGTCGACATCGACGACGGCTACTGCGATACCAACGTGGCCAGCCATGTCGCGCATCTGCTCGAAAACCTCGGCGCCTCTGGCGTGGTTCTGGAAGATCAGCAGCGACCGCGCCGTTGTGGGCATCTGGAAGGCAAGCAGATTATGGAGTTGGATGCTTACCTGGAAAAACTGGGCCAGGTCATTGCCGGCCGCGAGGACATGCTGGTCGTCGCCCGCACCGACACAGGCGATGAGCAGGAGGCCCTGCGGCGCGCCGTTGCCTTTGCCGAGGCGGGGGCCGATGCTGTGCAGGTCGAGGCCGTGCGCAATCTGGACCTGCTTTCCGAGCTGAAGCGCAAGCTCAATGTCCCACTTGTATACAACCAGATCGCGGGAGGCAAGTCCCCGTTGGCGAACCTGCATGAACTGCGCGCCGCCGGGGTTTCCCTCGTCAACTACAGTACCCCCTGCCTCTTCTCTGCCCAGGCTGCCATAGACGCCAGCATGCGCGAATTGATCGAACACAACGGACGTTTGCCCGACATGGCCACGGGCAGCGTCGAGTTGTCCGCCTGCAACCGCCTGCTGCATGAGAATATGGGCGGGATCGCGTTGCCGTAGGCATGACCATGTCCGGCACCAGCCTAAGTCCGGAATGGCAACGGCTGCAGGAATGTCTCGTTTCCCGGTCGAATGCCGACGATCGTTCGGCCACTGCCCCAAACTCCACCGTAAGCAACTGTTCGACCACCACGCTGATCATGGCGGAGCGAGAGATGCCCGCCCATTTTGACGTGGCTCAAAACGCTTTGTCTGACCGGACACAAAAGGGTGTGGCCCATGGCCTTTTACCGGATGCGCAACCACTTCGGTGAATGATATTCATGCCACCAGATCTCGCTCTCGTTTCCGATCTGGCTCGAGGCCTGTCCGCGGACAAAAAGAAGCTCCTGGCGTTGCGGATGAGGCAGATTGGACGCCGCGAAGGGGTGGACGCCACAATCCCCCACCGCAGCGGCGCCGATATGCCGCTTTCCTTTGCCCAGGAGCGACTCTGGTTTCTCGACCAGCTAGAGTCTGTTAGCCCTCAGTACAATGTCTTCAATGCCTGGCGCATTACCGGCAGGCTGGATGTCCGAAAACTACAGAGGGGGCTAGACGGCATCTTGGCCAAGCACCAGGTGCTGAGGGCCACCTATCACGCAAAGGGTGACACGGTCGTTCAGCAAGACACGGCGCCGCTTGCCTGTCCACTGGCCATCCACGACCTGCGGTCAGCAACCGGCGGCGCAAGCGACCCGGAATGCCAGCACCTCCTGGCATCCGCGATTCGAGCCCCCTTCGACCTGAGGCAGGCCCCCATGGTGCGCGCCGAGTTGGTTCGACTGGACGAAGATACACATGTCCTGCTTTTGGTCATGCACCACATCGCCTCGGACGGCTGGTCCCGCGCCATCTTTGCCCGCGAGTTGTCGCATGCATATTCGGGAGGGTTGGACAATGGCCATGAAGAAGCAGAGGCCCTGCCCATTCAGTATGCCGACTATGCGCTGTGGCAACGCGGCTGGCTGGCCGGCGTGGTGCTTGAGCGGCAACTCGGCTACTGGCGTGCGCGGCTGGCCGGGCTCGCCGCCCTGGAGCTGCCCGCCGACCGGCCGCGCCCGGCGCGCCCGAGCCACCGCGGCGAGCTGTTGCGCTTTACGCTG
>JBJKSP010000376.1:0-5363 GCA_046703865.1 Thiobacillaceae bacterium | reverse complement strand
ACGCAAGGCCGTGCTGCTGGGCAGCCTGGCCCGGCAGCACCCGGCCGCCGGCGAGCTCCATGCCCTGGCCGAGGCCATCGCCCAGGCCAGCGGGGCCGTGCTGGGTTTCCTGGTCGCGGCTGCGAATGGTGTCGGCGCGGGTGTGGTGGGCTGCCTGCCGGGCCCCAACGGCCTGGACGCCGCGGCCATGTTCGCCCAGCCGCGCAAGGCCTATCTGCTGCTGGGGACGGAACCGGAGCTGGATGCCTACGACGGCCCTCAGGCGCGCCGGGCACTGGAGTCCGCGGAGCTGGTGGTGGCCCTGAGCCCGTTCCGGACCCGGGTGGCCGATTACGCCCACGTCATGCTGCCCGTCGCGCCCTTCACTGAGACCGCCGGGAGCTTCGTCAGCATGGAGGGGCGGCTCCAGTCCTTCCACGGGGCCGTGCCCCCCCTGGGCGAGACGCGTCCGGCCTGGAAGGTGCTGCGGGTATTGGGCAATCTGCTCGAGGTGCCCGGCTTCGATTACGAGAGCGCCGAATCGGTGCGTGGGGAGGCGCTGCCCGAGGGCGAGGCCACGGTGCGGGCCCGGCTCGGCAACGCCGCCGCCGGCGCCGGGCTGGGACACCTGGAACCCCTCGCCGGCCTGGAGCGCCTGGGCGAGACGCCCATCTACCACCTGGATCCCCTGGTGCGCCGGGCCCCCGCCCTCCAGGCCACCCGGGATGCCGAGGCCGCGGCCGTCTGCTGGGCCAGCGGCGCGGTGATCCGGCGCCTGGGGCTGACCCCCGGCAAGCCGGTCAAGGTGATCCAGGACGGCCACGAGACCGTGCTGAAGCTGGGCCGGGATGACCGCCTGCCCGAGGAGGTGGTGCGCGTGGCCGGCTCCCACCCCGTCACCGCGCGGCTGGGGCCCAGGCTGGGCACCCTGAGTCTGGAGAAGATGTGATGGAGGCGCTGCAGCACTACCTGGGCCCCGCATGGTTGCCCTTGTGGACCCTGGTCAAGATCGTGGCCATCGTCCTGCCGGTGCTGGTCGCCGTGGCCTACCTGACCTATGCCGAGCGCAAGATCATCGGCTGGATGCAGGTGCGCATCGGCCCCAACCGGGTGGGCTTCTTCGGCTTCCGCCTGTGGGGCCTGGGCCAGCCCATCGCAGACGCCGTGAAGCTGATGACCAAGGAGATCATCATCCCCAACGGCGCCAGCAAGGGCCTGTTCCTGTTCGCGCCGGTCCTGGCCATCGCCCCGTCCATGGTGGCCTGGGCGGTGATCCCCTTCACCGACCATCTGGTGCTGGCCAACGTCAACGCCAGCCTGCTGTTCATCATGGCCGTCACCTCCATGGGGGTGTACGGCATCGTGGTGGCGGGCTGGGCCTCCAACTCCAAGTACGCCTTCCTGGGCAGCCTGCGCTCCGCCGCCCAGATCGTGTCCTACGAGATCGCCATGGGCTTCGCCCTGGTGGGGGTGCTCATGTCCGCCCAGAGCCTCAACCTGGTGGACATCGTCAACGGCCAGAAGGGCGACTGGGGCCTGCTGAACTGGTACTTCCTGCCGCTGTTCCCCATGTTCCTGGTCTACCTGATCTCCGGCGTGGCCGAGACCAACCGGGCACCCTTCGACGTGGCGGAAGGCGAGTCCGAGATCGTGGCCGGCTTCCACGTGGAGTACTCGGGCATGGCCTTCGCCGTGTTCTTCCTGGCCGAGTACGCCAACATGATCCTGATCTCGGCCCTGGCCTCCCTCATGTTCCTGGGCGGCTGGCTCTCGCCGGTCCCGTGGCTGCCGGACGGCTTCTTCTGGCTGGCGGCCAAGATGAGCTTCATCCTGCTGCTGTTCCTGTGGTTCCGCGCCACGTTCCCGCGCTACCGCTACGACCAGATCATGCGCCTGGGTTGGAAGGTGTTCATCCCCGTGACCCTCATCTGGCTGCTGGTGGAAGGCGCCGTCATGCAGACCCCCCTGGGTTACCTTTTCCACTGATTCGGAGGACGCGATGCTGAGCCGGATCAAGAACTTCTTCTCCACCTTCCTGCTGGTGGAACTGGTCAAGGGCATGGCCCTGACCGGGCGCTATCTGTTCGCCCGCAAGGTCACCATCCAGTTCCCAGAGGAAAAGACGCCCCAGTCGCCGCGCTTCCGCGGACTGCACGCCCAGCGCCGATATCCCAACGGCGAGGAGCGCTGCATCGCCTGCAAGCTGTGCGAGGCGGTATGCCCCGCCCTGGCCATCACCATCGAGTCGGAACAGCGCGCCGACGGCACCCGCCGCACCACCCGCTACGACATCGACCTGACCAAGTGCATCTTCTGTGGCTTCTGCGAGGAGGCCTGCCCCGTGGACGCCATCGTGGAGACCCGCATCCTGGAATACCACGGCGAGAAGCGCGGCGACCTCTATTACACCAAGGACATGCTCCTGGCGGTGGGGGACAAGTACGAGGCGCAGATCGCCCAGGACCGTGCCGAAGATGCCCGCTACCGGTAAAGCAGTGAAGAGTGAAAGGTGAATAGTGGAAGCCAGACCCGCAGAGAGATGCCGAGTTTCACGCTTCGGGTTTGATGTTTCACGGAATTGAACATGGAATTCTCCGCCGTCGTCTTTTATTTCCTGTCCGCCATCCTGCTGTTCGCGGGCATCCGGGTGATCACCACCCGGAATCCGGTGCACGCCGCCCTGTGGCTGGTGCTGGCCTTCTTCACCGCCTCGGGCCTGTGGCTGCTGCTGGAGGCGGAGTTCCTGGCCATCACCCTGGTCCTGGTCTACGTGGGGGCGGTGATGGTGCTGTTTCTGTTCGTGGTGATGATGCTGGACATCAACATCGAGCAGCTGCGCCAGGGCTTCTGGAGCTACCTGCCCATCGCCGGCCTGGTGGCGGGGCTGATGATCGTGGAGATGGTCATGGTGCTGGGCGGGGAGAACCTGGGCCTGGCCGCACCCGTCCCGCACCCCGCCGATTACAGCAACACCAAGGTGCTGGGGCGGCTGCTCTACACCGATTACGTCTACCCGTTCGAGATCGCCGCGGTGATCCTGCTGGTGGCCATCGTGGCCGCCATCGCCCTGACCTTGCGCCGGCGGCCCGGCCGCAGGTACGTGGACCCGGCCTGGCAGGTCAAGATCCGGCGCGGCGACCGGGTGCGGATGGTCAACCTGAAGCCCCAGAAGCCAGAGTACAAGTCGGAGGAGGAATGATCCTGGAAAAGCATTTCATCCACGAAGGCACACGAAGGGGCGCGAAATTTCAGTGGGTTGCGACGACCGGCATCCTCACCTTCACGATAAGGGTGGAGCCAATGCCGTTGCCTTGTTCTTCTTGGTGTTCTTCGTGTTCCTACGTGGACAACTGAGGTTATTCGGATGATCGGCCTGAACCACTACCTCGTGCTGGGCGCCGTGCTGTTCGCCATCAGCGTGCTGGGCATCTTCCTGAACCGCAAGAACATCATCATCCTGCTGATGGCCATCGAGCTGATGCTCCTCTCGGTGAACCTCAACTTCATCGCCTTCTCCCATTTCCTCAACGACATGGCGGGGCAGGTCTTCGTGTTCTTCATCCTCACCGTGGCGGCGGCCGAAAGTGCCATCGGCCTGGCCATCCTGGTGGTGCTGTTCCGCAACCGGTCCACCATCAACGTGAACGACTTGGATTCCCTGAAGGGCTAGGGGCGTGTCAATGTTCATTTCACACATGCGTTGTTGCGAAAATGCGATGGATGCAAGGCGCGAAGCGCAACGAATGGTTTTCCCATTCGCAAGCTTTGCAACGCCGCAGACGCGCATTTCTCGAAGCATCCCTTCGGGACGGGGGACGCGTAGGGCGCATCCCTTTGTCACAAGCCGCTCGTTGTGGGCGGCACAACTTCGCGTCTTGTTTCGCGGGCTGCATCCCAAAGCGCCCCCGTCGCATGCGCGAAATGAGCATTGACACGCCCCACCTATGGACATGAAGACCCTTTACCTCGTCGTGCCCCTGGCCCCCCTGGCGGGCTGCCTGGTCGCCGGCCTGTTCGGCAAGGCCGTCGGCCGCAAGGGCGCCCACCGGGTGACCATCCTGGGCATGGTGATCTCCTTCCTGGCCGCCCTGGCCGTGTTCCAGGACGTCCTGGCGGGCCACACCTACAACGGCTCGGTCTACACCTGGCTCACCAGCGGCGACGTGCGCCTGGAGATCGGCTTCCTCATCGACCGGCTCTCCGCCCTCATGATGCTGGTGGTCACCTTCGTCTCCCTCATGGTGCACATCTACACCATCGGCTACATGGCCGACGACCCGGGCTACCAGCGTTTCTTCAGCTACATCAGCCTGTTCACCTTCTCCATGCTCATGCTGGTGATGAGCAACAACTTCCTTCAGCTGTTCTTCGGCTGGGAGGCGGTGGGCCTGGTGTCCTATCTGCTGATCGGCTTCTGGTACACCCGGGAGTCGGCCATCTACGCCAACCTCAAGGCCTTCCTGGTGAACCGGGTGGGGGACTTCGGCTTCCTGCTGGGCATCGGCCTCATCCTGGCCTGGTTCGGCACCCTGGACTACGCCCAGGTGTTCCAGATGGCGCCCACGGTGGCCGAGCAACCCATCTCGCTGCTGCAGGGACACACCTGGCAGCTCATGACCGTGATCTGCATCCTGCTGTTCATCGGCGCCATGGGCAAGTCGGCCCAGTTCCCACTGCACGTGTGGCTGCCCGATTCCATGGAAGGCCCCACCCCCATCTCCGCCCTGATCCACGCCGCCACCATGGTGACCGCAGGCATCTTCATGGTGGCGCGCATGTCGCCCCTGTATGAGCTGTCCGACACCGCCCTGTCCTTCGTCATGATCATCGGCGCCATCACCGCCCTGTTCATGGCCTTCCTGGGCATGGTGCAGCACGACATCAAGCGGGTCATCGCCTATTCCACCCTGTCCCAGCTGGGCTACATGACCGTGGCCCTGGGGGCCTCGGCCTACTCGGCGGCCATCTTTCACCTCATGACCCATGCCTTCTTCAAGGCCCTGCTGTTCCTGGCCGCCGGCTCGGTGATCATCGCCATGCACCACGAGCAGGACATGCGCCGCATGGGCGGACTGAGGAAGTACATGCCCATCACCTACTGGACCGCGGTGGTGGGCTCCCTGGCCCTGTCGGGCATCCCGCCCTTCGCCGGCTTCTTCTCCAAGGACGCCATCATCGAGGCGGTGGGGGAGAGCCACCTGGCCGGTGCCGGAATCGCTTACCTTGCGGTCACGGCGGCCGTGTTCGTCACCGGTTTCTACACCTTCCGCCTGCTGTTCCTCACCTTCCACGGGCCGGAACGTTTCCGCCAGCACCACCACGGCCATGGGACGGGCGAGCACGCGCACGAACACGGGCCGGTGGCGGACCCCAGGGAGTCGCCC
>JBJKSP010000375.1:0-6162 GCA_046703865.1 Thiobacillaceae bacterium | reverse complement strand
GGGGCGTCCAGGGTCAGGCCGGTGGACAGGGGCACCACCCGCGGCGGCGCCGAGCGGGTGGAAAGGCCCGCCAGGGCCAGGGCCGGCGTGCCCGCAGCGGTGCCGCCGGCACCCGTGCGCGCATCGGCCAGGCCGGGATCGCCCAGGATCACCCGGGCGGCCCGGTAGCGCTGGGCGGTGGTCCAATCCCGCGGCAAGGCGGCCAGCGCCTCGGCGAGGACGCCGATGCCGTGGATGGTCACCATGCTCCCCTCATCGGGCTGGTCGAAGGGCAGCGGCAGGGCGCGATCCGGCAGGTCGTCCACCACGCCGGTGATCCGGATCAGGGCACTCTTGCCCACGAACCTGGCCTCGCCGGTGAGGCCGATGCCGGCCAGGCGGTCGATGGTGCGCGCGCCGGCCTTGACGTTGCGCGGGTCCTGCCAGTGCCAGGTGGCCTCCGGGAAGTGGCCGGTCACCTCGGTCACGGCGATCTGGTCGAAGTGGGCGTCGGCCCCCACCGCACTGCCGTCCCGGCGGGTGATGCTCACCGTGTGGGTGCTGGTGGCGTCCAGCTTCTTCATGGGCGCCAGATCGATGTCCATGCCGGACTTGGCGTGGTTCACCCCGTCCGGGCCGGCATAGGCATTGGCCGGCATGCGCGATTCGCTCTCGAAGGCGAATTCCGCGCCGATGCGCCAGGGGGCCTCCGAGGTGCCCGGGTCGGGCTCGGCGCCCGGCGGCTCGGGGGGCAGCAACCCGGCGCGCAGGCGCACGTCCACCGCCTGTTCCTTGGCGTCCCCGGCGGTGAGGTACTTGTCCCGGAAGACGCTGAAGTCCTCGATGTACTTGGGCTCCTGGGAGCTGTCGCCGAACTCGATCCGCACCGTGACGATGACGATCTCCACCTCCGCCCAGCCGTGGAAGGGCGGCCCCTCGATGTGGATCTTGGCCCCCAGGCTGACGCTGATCTCGCCGAAGATGCCGGTATCCACCGAGGCGCCGATCTCGATGCCGGTGTCGAAGATGTAATAGAAGGGGTCCCAGGAGATCAGCACCTCCAGGTACACCGTGAACCAGGCCTTGACGGGTCCGCCCTTGAAGCTGGCTTCCAGGCGGCCGCCGGCCATCACGCAGGTGGTGGTGAGGGCGAAGTAGGTCTCGCCCTTGATCTGGATGGCGCTGCTCACGTGCCAGCGGAAGCCCAGGCGCGGCACCGTGGGGAAGTCCGCCGGCTTGGCGAAGGCCGGGTGGTAGCCCCCCAGGGTGAGCACGAAGCGCCCGGTGCGGAACCAGATGAAGAAGGCGAAGCCGCCGGTGAGCTGGCAGGAGGGATTGAGCAGATAGGAGCGCTCGGTGAGCTGGGCCTGCACCGAAAGCAGGCCTTCCGCGGTGGAGAACCGCGCCTTCAGGGCCAGCTCCACCCGGGCGATGGCGAAATCCTCGGCCGGCAGGGCCATGCGCGAGATGCCCAGGAGGCCGATCTCCAGGCCCCGGTCCAGCATCACGTAGAGCACCGCGGTGCTGTTCACCACCACGAAGCTGGAGAACTTGAGCCCGGCCGCCAGCCAGAAGCTGCCCCGCCGGGGCGGGATGGTGAGCCCCATGCTGGCCAGGGCCGCCATGGGGTCGTTGGCGAAGGCGCTGTTGTCGATGGCCGCCACCAGGGGGAAGCTGCCGAGCTGGTTCATGTCGTCCGGCGGCAGCAGGGAGCGGTTGAGCCCCAGCCCGCCCCCCAGGCCGGTGACGAAGAAGTAGGGCGGCCCGCCCAGGGGGAAGGGCAGGGTCACGAAGACGAAGAAGGACACGTACTCGCCCAGGGCGTCGCTGGGCCGGGCGTAGGAACCCACCGCGGTGAAGCCGCGTCCGGCCACGTCCACCATCAGGGCGCCGTCGTAGGAGATCGGCGGGCCGGGATTCTTCAGCAGGCCGCCGGCCAGCTTGACGGTGCCCGCCTCCATGGCCACCGCCAGGCCCTTGAGATCCAGGCCCCATTGGGAGGCATCGTCCAGGTGTGCCAGGGGGATCAGCACCCCCAGCTCGTCCACCTGCACCGCCAGGCTGCTCACCTTGACGCCGCCGTCGATGAGCAGCGCCACCTTCCTGGCGCCCTCCACCGTCTCGACGCCGATCTGCTCCAGGTAGATGGGGCCGAACTGCTTCTGAACGGTGATCCATAGCTTGCCGGTCTCGCCGCCGATCTCGAAGAAGAAGCCGGAGCCGTCCAGGTAGCCCAGGTGGATGTCGCATTCGGGCGCCACCGCCTGGCTGTCGCCCCCGCCGCTGCCCCCGTCCGAGGAAAGCAGGCTGGCGGCCACCGGATTGCCGCCTCCGCCCCCCTTCATGGCCTGGCCCAGGGGCAGGCCGAAGCGCGCCAGGTCCGCCTCGAAGCCCCAGCCCGCTGCGTTGACCGCCGGCAGGAAGCCCACGTCGAAATAGCCGAAGGCCGCCACCTCGCCGATGCGCACCACCCCCGCGTCCAGCAGAGGCTTGTCCTGGCGGGCGCCGAAGCCCACCCCCACCCGCTTGAGCTTGAGCCGCGGCTGGAAGCTCATGGCCGGCGTGGAGAACAGCTCCAGCACCAGGCCCCGGTCGGCCTCCGGTCCCGGCTGGGAGGGCCGGTCGCCAAAATACATGGTGAGCTTGTAGTCGCCCACATCGATGGGCAGCTTGCCCTTGAGCTGCACCCCAAGCTTGGGCCCCGGGCTGAAACCCACTGAGAGGTCCCCCAGGGCGAGCTGGGCGCCGCTAGCCAGGCCGGTGAGCAGCCCCGTCACCAGTTGCGGCAGGGGCGGCAGGGGCGTGATGAGGGACCCGCTCCCGTCGGTGAGGCCGGTGCTCACCAGGAGCTCACCCACGCTGGGCCCGGTGCTCCACAGCTTGGCGTTGCGGGTGGCGGCGTGGGCCGGGCCGGCGATGGTGGCGTCCACCAGCACCCGCGCCACGACGGGCAGCAGCCAGTCCTCCGCCAGGCGCTGGGGCAGGCTGGCGGTGGCGGTCACCTGGGGACTGGGCAGCAGCCGGATGTCCAGGGGGTCGGCGGTGGACACGTCGAAGGGGCGCAGGCGCAGGTCGAAGCCGCCGCCGGTCCATTCCAGGCGCAGGGCCGGCGCGGCCGACACACCGATGGCGGCGGAGAGGTCCGCCGCCAGGCTCAGGGAAATCACCGGCACGCCCGCCTCGAAGCCCCCGGCGAAGCTCACCGCCAGGGGTGCCGCCGCCACCCGCCAGGCGTCGGCGCCGACCCGGAAGGCCGCCCCGTGGCCGTCCCAGCCCAGGGACACGGTGAGGGTGCCGGAAACGCCGGGCAGGGACGGGGAGGTCCACCCCAGCTTGCCGGAGACGTTGGCGAAGCCCCCCGGCAGGCCGGCGCCGGCCAGGCGGTTCAGGAGGGTCGCCGCCCCGTCCACGAAGCCGCTGCGCAGGCCCGCGACGACGCCGCCGAGGGAGCCGGCCGTGAGTAGGCTCCGCCACTGCCCCGCGTGGGCCGCGAAGCCGCCTCCCCCGTCGTAGAGGTCCAGGGCCTGGGCCACGGCCAGGGTGTCGTCGGCGAGCTGGCTGCGGGGGGCGGGCAGGGCCCCCACCAGGGCGTCCAGCACCGCCGGCAGCAGGGTCTGGGCCGCCCCCGAGAGGAGCGCCCCGAAGCCGCTGAAGCTGGGCAGGAGCTGGATGGTCGCGCCGCCTGCTGGGGTGACGCCCAGGGTCACCGCCCCGCCGGCATCCAGTCCGAAGGCCACGCCCAGACCGGGCCAGGCCCCCGCCGCCGGAAGGTCCAGGGCCACGCTGCCGCCGGGGGTCACGTGGAGAAGCGCGTCGATCCGCGCCGACACCCCCAGTTGCAGCACGCCGCCGATGGGGCTGGTGGTGGCGAGCCCCAGTTCCAGGGCATCGGTGCCGCCGGCGGTGAGGCGCAGAGAACCCGGCAGGTCCAGCCCCGGCCCGCTCTGGCCCAGGGCCGAGGCCACCGCTGTGAGGAGCCCCGCCACCCGCGCCGGGTCCAGGGCGCTGCCGTTGCCCAGGGACCCGCTCCCGCTGAAGAAGGCGCCCGGATCGGCGATCAGGGTATCCACCGCGGCCACCCGGAAGCCGCCGCCGGTGGCCCCGCGCAGGGCCATGGACACGCTGGCCGACAAAAGGAAGCGGGGGAGCATGGTGTTGACCAGCCCCTGCCAGGCGGCCGGCGCGGGCAGCGGCAGCACCTGGAAGGGCGCGTCCAGCCAGGGCGGCGCGCTCACCGTCACCCGGGCCGGATCGAACTGGGCCGCCAGACTCACCGCCCCCACCCGCAGGCCGGCGGAGCCGCGGGGACGCATGGCGGCCAGTCCCAGGCCGAAGTCGAAGCTGATGCCGGCGTCCTCGCCGTTGCCGGGCAGGCTGAAGTCGATCTCCCCGCCCAGGGCCAGGGAACCCCCGTCCGCCAAGCCGGCTCGGAGGCTCAGCCCGCCCGGTAGCTCGAAGGCGAAGGCACCGGGCCCGGTGGTGCCCAGGCCGAGCCAGCCGATGGGCCGGTTGAGCGCCGCCCGCACCCGGGGCAGCAGATAGCCCAGGGGATCGACCCGGATGGCGTTGAGGGCATCCACCGCCAGCCCCAGCCTGCCCTGGGCGTTGACGGCCAGCAGGCCCACCGCCTGCAGGGCCTCGCCCAACTCGTCCAGCCAGCTCCCCGGGGTGGGGGCGGCGGCGTAGAGGGCGTCGAAGGCGGCGCCGATGACACCCGCCGCGGCCGGATCGTCCAGGGCGATATGGGGCAGGGTGGGGGTGCGGCAGGCGCAGTCCAGGCCCCGGGCGAAGGCCTGGGCGGAGAGGCTGCCGTCGCCGCCGCGCACCACCCTGAGCCCCAGCGCCAGGCGGCGTACCCGGACATCCAGGGGCAGGGCACCCACGGCGGTGTGGCTGTTGGCCTGGCCGGCCAGATAGCCGCCGTTGGGGTCGGCCAGGGTGAGCTGGCATTCCAGGGCCTGGGCCGGGCGCGGGGGCTCCGGCGCACCCGCGGCCAGGGCGAAGCGGCCCAGGTCCACCCGCAGGTGGGCGGCGGCCCGGGCGCCGGCGTTGAAGCCTGCGCCCGCCGCCAGGCGCAGGCCGAACCCGATGTGGGTGGGCGGCGTCCCTGCGGCCGCCCCGGCCAGGCCCCACAAGGTATCCCGCAGCTCGTCCAGCAGCACCCCGGTCAGGCGCCCGCCCAGGGCCAGGGCCGGCACGGCCCCGGTACCGATGGTGTCGGTGGGGGCGAAGCTGCCCACCGGATAGACCGCCGCCACCGGCAGGTCGCCGGGGGCCGCGCCAGGCTGCCAGGGGTCCAGGGCCGCCGAGAGGTGCGTCAGGGCGTCCTTGAGCGGCCCCGCCGCGAAGCCTGCCAGCAGCCCGCCGGCGAAGCGCAGGGCCTCGGCGACGGTGGCGCTGAGCAAGGGCGTGAGGGGGCTGCCCCGGTGGGGCGTGCCCAGGGTCACCAGGCCGGCCACCCGGCCCGGGTTGGCGGCGGTGAACAGGCGTGCACCGATGCCCACCGTGGAATGGGCCACCAGGAATAGGCGCGCCCCCGGGCGGAGCGCCGCGATGCGCGCCGCCACCCGGTCGATCTGGTCGGCGATGCGGTGATGGTCGCCGCTGCCGTCGTCGGCCAGGTCGGCGGTGTAGAAGTCGCTGGCCGCGCTGACGCCCGAAAGGTCCAGGGCCAGGGGGTCGGCGTCGGGCACGCGCAGGTCGAAGTGGGCGCCCGGCGCCTGGGTGCCCTTGCCGGTAGAGGCCGCCTGGGCAACGAGGGCGTCCCTTTGGGCCGCCTGGGCGAAGGCCGGATGCAGCAGCAGGACCACCCGGTTGGCCTGGGCCGGTTCCCAGGCCGCCACCTGGTTGAGCGTGGCGGTGATCAGGCCGGCATGCTGAGGCAGCTTGTCGTGGCTGGCATCGGCGGGGGGGATGGCGCCGTCGCTCCAGCCGTCGGTGGTGGGCCGCGCCGAATCCGCCGGCACCACCCCGTCCCCCTGCTCCAGGGCCTGGGCCAGGCCGGACAGGCCGGCGCCCAGGCGTTCCGGGCGGGTGCCGTAGAGTGCGTCACGCAGGGTGGGCGAAAGCCCGGCGATGGGCGCGGCGGCCCGCAGCAGGGTGAGCATGCTGCCGCTGGCGGAGTGCGCTGTCGCCAGCCCCGTCCCCCAGGACGCCGGCAGCCCGGCGGGCTGGAGCCCGAGC
>JBJKSP010000374.1:0-5609 GCA_046703865.1 Thiobacillaceae bacterium | reverse complement strand
CCTCGGGGACCGAGGACATCTACAAGCTCTATGCCGAGAGCTTCAAGAGCGCCGAACACCTGCAGGAGATCGTGCTGGAGGCCCAGCGGATCGTGGCCGATGCGCTGGCTACCTGAAGGTCCGAGATAAGTTGGAGAGAGGGATGGAACTGCCGCAGGCCGCCCTGGCCGCGGTGAATCAGGAACGGGGGGCCGCGGTGCCGCGCATCAGGAACAGGCGGTAGATCCCCCACAGGCGCCAGGCCATTTTCGTGAGCCCCTTGAGCTTGCGGCGACGCGCGGCCACCAGACCTGCCGTCAGGGCCACCGCGACGGGATGGGCGCGCAGGAAGCGCAGGACGGACAGGCCGGCGTTCACCACCCGTAACGGCCTGCGCCAGCCCTCCACGATCTGAGCCACTTCGGCGCGCTGCGCCGCGACCTGAACCAGCAGCTGCTGACGCCGCAGCAGGATCTCAGCCCGACGCGCGTTCACCGGCAGGCTCCAGTTGCTCGCGGTCCTTGCCCAGTTCCGCGAGACTGGTGGAAAACAGCTTGGTACGGCTGCGAAGCTTGGCGCGGATGCCCAGAACGGCCACCACGCCCAGGGCCAGATAGGCGCTGCCTAAGACCGCCAACACCGCCGCCGGATGCCCGTCCCAGAACAGCACGACCACCAGCGCGGTGTACACCAGGGTGGCCAGGCCGAAAAAGACCATGGCGCCCAGTGCGAGGAGGAACACCTGCCAGACGCGCAGCGCCTCCTCTTCCACCTCGTTGGAGAGCAATGCCAGGCGGGTTTGGACGATGTCCACCGCCGTACCCGCCAGCCGCCGCAGCGATTCGATCAATCTCCCCGGGTTGGGTTCCGACATGCCTTCAGCGACGGCCCAGCAACACGCCGATGATGATGCCGACGGAGAAGGCCGCTCCCATCGCCTTCCAGGGGTTGTCGTGCACGTACTGGTCGGTGACTTCGGCGGCCTCTTTGGTCCGCTCGATCACAGCCGCTTGCGCCGTGGCCAGACGTTCCTTCGCCGCCTCCAGGCTCTCCTGCAGCTTCACCCGGGCCGCCGCCGCCTTCTCGCCGGTCTGGCTGGCCGTCGCGCGCAGCAACTCTTCCGCATCCGAGACCACCAGGCGCAAATCCGCCATGAGCTTGTCTTTATGCACTCTGGTATCTACATGTTCGGCATCCATGATTTCTAACCTCCTTTTGAAAAGCACACTCTAACTTTAGGTGTTCGAGCGGCTAGTGTATTACATCCGGGGGAACCGATGTTTCTGCGGGGCCTCCATCCCAGCTGGGGGCGTCATGCCTGCAGTTACAATGGACCCATCAGTTCCAAAGAAGGAAGAACATGGACTATCGCCGTCTCGGAACCAGCGACCTCAACGTCTCCGCCGTGTGCCTGGGGACCATGACCTACGGCCAGCAGAACAGCGAGGCCGAGGCCCATGCCCAGTTGGATTTTGCCTTCGACCGCGGAGTCAACTTCATCGACACGGCGGAGATGTACCCGGTGCCGCCCAGGGCCGAAACCTACACCCGCACCGAGTCCATCGTGGGCGCCTGGCTCGCCCGCCAGCCGCGGGACCGGGTGATCCTGGCGACCAAGGTGGCCGGACCGCGCCGGCCCCTGCATTGGGTCCGGGGCGGCCCCAGGGCACTGGATCGGACCAACATCCGGGAGGCGCTGGAAGGCTCGCTGCAGCGCCTGAAGACCGATCACGTCGACCTTTATCAACTGCACTGGCCGGAACGCAACGTGCCCATGTTCGGCCAGTACCAGTTCGATCCCGCCCAGGAGACCGAGGCCGTGCCCATACGCGCCCAACTGGAGGCCCTGGCGGAACTGGTGACGGAGGGAAAGATCCGCTACGTAGGCCTGTCCAACGAGTACCCGTGGGGGGTCATGCAGTTCCTGCGCCTGAGCGAGGAACTGGGGCTTCCGCGGGTGGTGGCGATTCAGAATCCCTACAACCTCATCAACCGCGTGTTCGAGTTCGGCCTGGCCGAGGTCGCCTACCGGGAGAACATCGGCCTCCTGGCCTATTCGCCGCTGGCCTTCGGCTTGTTGTCCGGCAAGTACCTGGCCGACCCGCACGCCCGGGGCCGCATCACCCAGTTCCAGGGCTTCGGCCAACGCTATGAGAAACCCGGCGTCCAGCCGGCCGTGGCGGCCTACGCCGCCCTGGCGGCCCGGCATGGCCTGTCCCCCGCGACCCTTGCCCTGTCCTTCGTGTACCGGCGTTGGTTCGTGACCAGCGCCATCATCGGCGCCACCACCCGGGAACAGCTGGCCGAGAACCTGGATGCCTGGGAAAGGCCCCTCGCCGATGAGATCCTGGCGGAGATCGAGACCCTGCACCTGCGCTATATGAATCCGGCCCCTTGAGGGTCGCAGGGCATCGCCGGGATAGCCTAGGGGTTATTCCCGGCTGGGTCTGGGCAGTGTGGATGCGCTGGCCGCCATGTCGGGCAACTTCCTGCGGGCGGGCCCCCCGGCCATCCCGGGGGGTCGCCCTAGTGTTCACACGCCGCCGCCGGGGCGGGTGAGCGGTTGCGGCTGGGAAGCCTACCTGTGGGGGTAGTAGACGATTTCGGCGGGCTTTTTGCGGAAGCAGCCGCACGCCGATTCCCGATACTGGATCAAGGCCTGGTATCTTGCCAGGATGCGTTGTCGCTCCGCGCCATTCGGCGCCGACGCCAGGGCCTGGTGAAATGCGGTGCATTCCGAGTCCATGATCAGGATATTGCACTTCCCGTGCGCATCCGGAATATCCGATGGGTTCGTCCCCATGCCGGCTGTTTCCGCAGCCGCAGGGAGGGTCAGCCCCCATACCGTTATCATCACCAGAGCCATTCTGCATTTTCTGCCCATGGCCACCTCCTTATGTCATCTGCGCAACTGCAGTTCGCACATCCATTCATGGATCGAAGTGCAAACTATGACCACGCGCATCATGCAACAAACATACCAAATTGGTCGGGAATCGGCCAGACCGGCATCCTGGCCGGGAGCGCGCATGAATAGCGGCATCCGCAGAAATGCCTAGGTCATTCCCGTGGCGGGAGCGGGATGAATGCCGCACCAGAACCATGCGGCACGCACAGGCAGGGTGCATGGGAACGCCATTCCCGCGTCGGTTACCGGATAATTGAGAGATGCAAGATCCATCCCTCAAACTATACGCCTGGCTTTCCATCGCCACTGCCCTGGCCACGATCCTGCTCAAGGGACTGGCCTGGTGGATGACCGGTTCCGTGGGACTGCTTTCCGATGCCCTGGAATCCGTCGTCAACCTTGCGGGGGCGCTGATGGCCTTGGCCATGCTCTCGCTGGCCGCCCAGCCTGCAGACGAGAAGCACGCCCACGGGCATGGCAAGGCGGAATATTTCTCCAGCGCCTTCGAGGGCCTGCTCATCGTGATCGCGGCCCTGAGCATTGCGTACACGGCCGTCGGACGGTTGCTTCACCCCAGGCCGCTGGAGGACCTGGGTATCGGCCTGGGCATCTCGGCAATCGCCTCCATCATCAATTTCGTCACCGCGCGCGTCCTCCTGTCCGCCGGACGCCGCCACCGGTCCATCACCCTGGAGGCGGACGCCCATCACCTGCTCACGGATGTCTGGACTTCGGCCGGCGTGATCGTGGGTGTGGCCGGCGTCTGGGTCACGGGCTGGCTGTGGCTCGATCCCGTGGTCGCCGTGCTGGTGTCAGCCAACATCGTCTGGACCGGCTGGCAGCTCCTGCACCGTTCCGCATCGGGCCTGATGGACGCATCCCTCCCCCCCGGCGAGCAAAGCCTCATCGAGGGCGTGCTGGATCGCTACCGTCGACAGGGGATCGATTTCCATGCCCTGCGCACCCGACAGGCCGGCGCACGGGCCTTCGTCACCGTGCACGTCCTGGTCCCGGGCGGGTGGACGGTGAAGCAGGGCCACGATTGGCTGGAACGCATCGAGGCCGACATCCGGAACACCCTGCCCCATGCCCACGTGACCACCCACCTGGAACCCCTGGAGGACCCCGTTTCCCAGGAGGACCTGCGCCTGGACCGCTGAGCGCATCGGAGATCGGGGGTGGAGGTCTATACCGATGTCAGTCGCTCATTCCGGTTCGGCCAGGCTCTGCAGGATGGCCTGCAGCAGACGCCATGCGCGCTGGACCGAGGCGACCTCCACGCGTTCCCCGGGGGCATGGGCCCCGCGGATGTCCGGGCCGAAGGAGATCATATCCAGCCCGGGATGGCTTGCGCCCAGGATGCCGCATTCCAGCCCGGCGTGGATGACCTGAAGTCTGGCGGGCCGGCCGAATTCCCGCTCGTAGATGCGACAGCACTTGGCCAGAAGCGGTGATTCGGGATCGGGCGTCCAGCCGGGATAGGTGCCCAGCTTATGGGCCTCGCAGCCCCGGCGCCTCGCCGCACGGACGATGTCCTCGGCCAGGGACTCGGCCGCCACGGCCCGGAGGGAGCGCACCATGAGGGTGGCGTGGCAGGCGCCCTCGGCCAGCCGGACCACGCCCAGGTTGTCGGAGGTCTCCACCACGCCCGGGAAGTCCGAGCTCAGGGTTTGCACCCCGTTGGGCGCGTCGAGCAGGAAGTCCAACACGGCCGACTGGTCGGTGCCCGCCACGGTCGGCTTTCCAGTGTCCGGCACGGGGCGGAAGGTGAGTTCGACGCCCGGGTCGCTGTTTTTATAGCGAGTTTGCCAAAGCCTTTCCTTCGCGGCAGCGCGTTCCTCCAGGGAATCCGCCGCCTCTGGGGGCAGCGCGATCACCGCGCTGGCCTCCCGGGGAATGGCGTTGCGGGCGGTGCCGCCTTCCAGGCCCAGCAGGCGCATGCCCGATGATCCGGCCAGTTCCTTCAGCCACTCCGCCATCAGCCGGATGGCGTTGCCGCGGCCCAGATGGATGTCGATACCGGAGTGTCCGCCGAGCAGGCCGCCGACCTCGGTGCGCCAGACCTGCCAGCCGTTCGATACGGATTCGTAATGGCAGGGGCGTGTAACCTCCACGTCCATGCCGCCGGCGCAGCCCAGGTAGAAGCTGCCCCATTCCTCGGTGTCCAGGTTGATCAGGTAGCGGCCGCGCAGGCTGCCCGATGCCAGGCCGTGGGCGCCGCCCATGCCGTCCTCTTCGTCCACCGTGAGCAGGACCTCCAGGGGCGGGTGGACGAGCTCCGGGTCCTCCAGCGCGGCCAGGGCCAGGGCTACGCCGATGCCATTGTCCGCCCCCAGCGTGGTGTCCTGGGCGACGACCCAAGCGTCCGTCAACTCGGGCCTGATGGGGTCGCGCAGAAAGTCGTGGACGGTATGCGCGTTTTTCTGGCACACCATGTCCAGGTGGCCTTGGAGGACGACGCCGGGGCGGTCTCTATGACCCGGGGCGGCATCCTTGCGGATGAGGAGGTTGCCCGCGCCGTCCACGGCGGCGTCCAGCCCATGCAGGCGGGCCCAGTCGAGCAACCGGGCCCGCACAGCGTCCTCGTGCTTGGAGGGTCGGGGAATGGCGCAGAGCGTGGCGAAGTGGGTCCAGACGGCGCGGGGTTCCAGGTTCAGCAGGGGGTTCGATGTCATGTTTCGCGGCAGTGGGGTGAGACGGGTGAGACCGAGGCCGTGCGCCA
>JBJKSP010000373.1:0-4204 GCA_046703865.1 Thiobacillaceae bacterium | reverse complement strand
CCTTTTATCCGCTCCTGAAGGGGGGCAAGGCGGCCATCCCGGGCCCTTTCGGCGCCGGCAAGACCATGCTCCAGCAGCAGATCGCCCGCTGGTGCAACGCGGAGATCGTCATCTACGTGGGCTGCGGCGAACGGGGCAACGAGCTCACCGACGTGCTGGAGTTCATGCCCGAGCTCATGGACCCCCACACCGGCCGCCCACTGATGGAACGCACCCTGCTGGTGGCCAACACCTCCAACATGCCGGTGGTGGCCCGGGAGGCGTCGGTCTACGTGGGCATCACCATCGCCGAGTATTACCGGGATCAGGGCTACGACGTGGTCATGGTGGCGGATTCCACCAGCCGCTGGGCCGAGGCCCTGCGGGAAGTGGCCGGCCGCCTGGGCCAGATGCCGGTGGAGGAGGGCTATCCCGCCTACCTGGGCTCGCGTCTGGCCGCAATCTACGAACGCGCCGGGCGGGTGGAGGCCTTGTCCGGCCAGTTCGGCTCCGTAAGCCTGATCGGCGCCGTGTCCCCGCCGGGCGGCGACTTTTCCGAGCCCGTCACCAGCCACACCAAGGAGATCATCCAGACCTTCTGGGCCCTGTCCAAGGAGCTGGCCGACGCCCGGCACTACCCCGCCATCGACTGGCTGGAAAGCTTTTCAGGCTACGTGCCCCGGGCCGCGCAGTGGTGGGCCGAAAACGTGGATCCCAGATGGGAGCCCTCCCGCGCCCAGGCCCTGGACCTGTTGGCCGCGTCCGAGGAGCTCCAGCGCATCGTCAACCTGGTGGGCGTGGAGGCCCTCTCCTCCGAGCAGCGTTGGTCGCTGGAGGCCGCCGCCCTCATCAAGGAAGGCCTGTTGCAGCAGGCGGCCACCGACGAGGTCGACAGCTTCTGCTCGCCGGAAAAGCAGTTCGCCCTGCTGGCGGCCATGCTGCAGATCTACGAGGAGGGTATGAAGCTGGTGCACATGGGGGCCTCCGCACGTCGCCTGCTGCAGCTGCCGCTGCTGGCCCAGGCCAGGCGCTGGAAGAGCCAGTTCGGGTCCGAACAGCTGGAGACACTCAAGTCCAAGCTCGCCGAGATCCCGGACGTGTTCGAGAAGCTGATCGAGGAGTATGAGCAGGCCGGGCCGCCGGCCTGATCCCCAATATGAAGAACATCGAATTCCGCACCGCCTCTTCCGCCCAGGGGGGACTCATGGTCATGAGCGGCGTCGCCGGGGTCTCCGCCGGCAGCCGGGTGCAGATCCGCGACCACAGCGGCCGCCTTCGCAACGGCCTGGTGATACGCGTCTCGGACCAGGCCGCCCTGGTCGAGGTGTTCGAGGGGACTGACGAATTGGACCTGGAGCGTACCTGGGTGCGCTTTCTGGACGAGCCCTTCACCCTGCCCGTGTCACGGGACATCATGGGCCGCATCTTCAACGGTGCTGGCCGTCCACGGGACGACCGGCCACCGGTGGTGTCTTCGGACCGGCGCGACGTCAACGGCGAGGCCCTGAACCCGGCCGCCCGGGCCTATCCCCGGGAATTCATCCAGACCGGCATCTCCGCCATCGACGGCATGAATTCCCTGACCCGGGGCCAGAAGCTGCCGATCTTCTCCGGCGGCGGCCTGCCCCACAACCGGGTGGCCGCCCAGATCGTGCGCCAGGCCAAGCTGCTGGGCGAGGAGTCCTCGGAGTTCGTAGTGGTGTTCGCCGCCTTCGGGGTGTCCAGCGCCGACGCCCGCTACTTCCAGGAGAGCTTCGAGGAGTCCGGGGTGCTCAACCGGGTGGTGATGTTCCTCAACCTGGCCGACGAGCCGGTCATTGAACGTCTGCTCACACCAAGGGCGGCGCTCACGGCGGCCGAATACCTGGCCTACGACCTGGATTACCATGTATTGGTGGTGATGACCGACATGACCGCCTACGCCGAAGCCCTGCGGGAGGTGGCGGTGCTGCGGGGCGACGTGCCGGCCCGCAAGGGCTATCCCGGTTACCTCTACTCGGACCTGGCGGAGATCTACGAGCGGGCCGGACGGATCAGGAACCGGCGCGGCTCCATCACCTTGATCCCCGTGCTGTCCATGCCCTCGGACGACATCACCCATCCCATCCCGGACCTGACCGGCTACATCACCGAGGGGCAGATCGTCCTGTCCCGGGAGCTGTTCAATCAGGGCATCTATCCACCTGTAGCCGTGCTGCCTTCCCTTTCCCGCCTGATGAAGGACGGCATCGGCAAGAACGACACCCGGGAGGACCATCCCCACGTGGCCAGCCAGCTCTTCGCCAGCTACGCCAAGGCCCTGGAGGTACGGGGCCTGGCCGCCATCATCGGCTCGGAGGAACTGAGCGAGGGCGACCGGCGCTATCTGGAGTTCGCCGATGCCTTCGAGCGCCGTTTCATCGGCCAGGGCGAGGACGAGGACCGCAGCGTGTTCGAGACCCTGGGCCTGGCCTGGGACCTGCTGTCCATGCTGCCGTCCGAGGCCCTGGTCCGCGTGACCGAGGACGAACTGGCCAGTTACCACAAATGGCAGGCCGTGGCGGAGGCGACGTGATGAGACCGGTGAGCGGTAAGCGGTTAACGGTGAGCGGAAACATCGAACCCTGCGCCCTGTCATTTCCCGCTCACCGCTCCCTGTTCACCGCTTACCAATAATGAAGAAGCGTCTCTCCGTCCCCCCCACCAAGAGCGCCCTGCTCCAGGTCAGCCGTCAGGCCAGGTTCCTGGAACAGGGCCAGGCCATGCTGGAGAAGAAGCGCGACCTGCTCACACGGCTGGTCTACGAGCGCCTGGCCCAGTACCGGGAACTGCGCGCCGAGGCGGCCTTGGAACTCAAGGAGGCCTATCACTGGTTGGGCATCGTGCAGATGCGCATGGGCGGACAGATGATCCGCCAGGCGGCGGTTGGGCTGAAGCCGTGCGTGGCACTCCGGGTGGTGGCCCGCTCCAGCGTGGGGGTGGAATATGCCAGCGTCTCCGCGGGCGAACTGCCCCTGCAGCCGGTGGGCCTGATGTGGACGGATTCCAGCTTCGACGAGGCACGCGTGCGGCTGCGGCGGCTCACCATCACGCTGGCGCGACTGGGCGAGGCGGAGAATGCCCTGTGGCGGCTGCTGGCGGCCAGCCGTAAGACCCAGAAACGGGTCAATGCCCTGAAATACAACATCATCCCCCGCTACCACAGCACGGTGCACCACATCCGCCAGGCCCTGGAGGAGGACGAGCGCAATACCCTGTTTCAGATCAGGATATTGAGTGCAAGGCAAAAGTCCGTGCCGGGGTAGCGCCGGAGCCTGGACAGGGGCACAATCGGCAGCGATGTCAGTGCTTCGATGTCGAGCCCATGACACATCAAGACATGACTACGGGAGGTCGGGGTGTCAATTGGTCCCTGGCCGGACTGTTCACGGCGGCGCAGGCCTTCCAGCTCTGCCTGTTGCCTGTCTGGCTGCTGCCTCTGGACAGGGCATACGGCTGGCTGCTGGTGCTGCCCCTGTTGCTGACCAACAACTGGTGGGCCTTCATCCATGAAGCCATCCACGGGACGATGTTCCCGGACAGGGGCATCAACCGCCTGGCCGGCCGCGTGCAGGCGATCCTGTACGGCGCCGCCTTCGATCTCCTGCGCTGGGGCCATCTGCTCCACCACGGCCTGAGCCGCACGGAAAGGGAGCGATCGGAGGTGTACGCGCAAGGCCGGGACCGGCCTGCCTGCTTTGCCCTGGCCTATTACTTCCGCCTGCTGGGCGGGCTCTACCTGTTCGAGGTCCTGGGCAGCGTGCTCCTGCTGCTGCCCAGGCGCTGGCTCCGGGGCGTGGGCGCGCGCCTGGACAGTCCCTGCAACCTGGTGGGGCCGCTGGTGGACAAGCTGCTGGAACGTACCATCCTCAGGGCTGCACGGCTCGACACGGCGGCCATCCTGGTCCTGTACGCCGTTGCCTTCCTGTTGTACGGCGACCATGGCTGGATGCTGGTACTGGCCCTGGCCGGGCGAGGCCTGTTGATCTCCCTGGTGGACAACGTCTTTCACTACGGCACGCCCCTGGATGACACCCGTTATGCCCGCAACCTGGAGCTGCCGTCCTGGGCGGCCGGGTTGTTCCTGCATTTCAACCTGCACGGCGCCCATCACCTGAAACCCGCCCTGCCCTGGCAGGCGCTTCCCGGATTTCACCGGGCCAGCGGGGCGGGGTTCCAGGGCAGGTTCCTACAGGCCGTTGTGAGC
>JBJKSP010000372.1:0-7215 GCA_046703865.1 Thiobacillaceae bacterium | reverse complement strand
GTGCTCGTGCTTGCCGGAGTTGTAGATCTGGTTGAGGAACTCGCGGATCTTGTTGGCCTTCTCCTTGGCTTCGAGCATCCTGCCGATCTTCTCGCCCAGGCCCTTGGCCGCCCACCCGAGGTGGGTTTCCAGGATCTGGCCCACGTTCATCCGGGAGGGCACACCCAGGGGGTTCAGCACGATGTCCACCGGGGTGCCGTCCACCATGAAGGGCATGTCCTCCACCGGCACGATCTTGGACACCACGCCCTTGTTGCCGTGTCGGCCGGCCATCTTGTCGCCGGGCTGCAGGCGGCGCTTCACGGCCAGATAGACCTTGACCATCTTGATCACCCCCGGGGGCAGCTCGTCGCCGGAGGTGAGCTTCTTCTTCTTGTTCTCCAGCATGCGCTCGAACTCCTGGCGCACCTTTTCCAGGCCGTCCTTGATGCCTTCCATCTGGCGGGACACCTCTTCGTCGTCGACGCGGATGTCGAACCAGTCGTGGGGGTTCAGCCCGTCCAGGTACTCGGCGCCGATGCTGGCACCCTTGGCCAGCTTTTTGGGCCCGCCCTTGGCGATCTTGCCCAGCAGGGTCTTTCTCAGGCGCTCGAAGGCGTCGTTTTCCACGATGCGCATCTGGTCCGCCAGGTCCTTCTGATACTTGCGCAGCATGTCGTCGATGATCTGGTTGGCCCGGGAGTCGCGTTCGATGCCCTCCCGGGTGAAGACCTGCACGTCGATCACCGTGCCGGACATACCCGTAGGCACCCGTAGCGAGGTGTCCTTCACGTCCGAGGCCTTCTCGCCGAAGATGGCGCGCAGCAGCTTTTCCTCGGGGGTAAGCTGGGTCTCGCCCTTAGGCGTGACCTTGCCCACCAGCACGTCTCCGGCCTGCACCTCGGCGCCGATGTGCACGATGCCTGCCTCGTCCAGCCGGCCCAGTTGGGCCTGGGACAGGCTGGAGATGTCCCGGGTGATCTCCTCGGGCCCCAGCTTGGTGTCCCGGGCCACCACCGAGAGCTCCTCGATGTGGATGGAGGTGTAACGGTCATCCGCCACCACCCGCTCCGAGATCAGGATGGAATCCTCGAAGTTGTAGCCGTTCCAGGGCATGAAGGCCACCAGCATGTTCTGGCCCAGGGCCAGCTCACCCTTGTCTGTGGAGGCGCCGTCGGCCACCACGTCGCCCCGGGCGATGACGTCACCGGGCTTCACCAGCGGCCGCTGGTTGATGTTGGTGTTCTGGTTGGAGCGCATGTACTTGGTCAGGGTGTAGATGTCCACGCCCACCTCACCGGCGGCGGTCTCGTCATCGTTGACCCGTACCACGATCCGGCTGGCATCCACGTAGTCCACCACCCCGCCGCGCAGGGCCTTGACCACCGTGCCGGAGTCCACCGCCGCGGTGCGCTCGACCCCGGTGCCCACCAGGGGCTTGTCCGGACGCAGGCAGGGCACGGCCTGGCGCTGCATGTTGGAGCCCATCAAGGCACGGTTGGCGTCGTCGTGCTCCAGGAAGGGAAACAGGGAGGCGGCCACGGACACGAACTGGGACGGGGCCACGTCCATGTACTGGATGCGGTCCGGCATGTAGAGGGCGGACTCGTTGCGGTAGCGGCAGGACACCAGGTCGCCGGTGAAGCGGCCCTTCTCGTCCAGGGGCGCGTTGGCCTGGGCGATGACGTACTGCCCCTCCTCGATGGCGGACAGGTAGTCGATCTGATCGGTCACCCGCTGGTCCTCGACCTTGCGATAGGGCGTCTCGATGAAGCCGTACTCGTTGGTGCGGGCATACAGGGCCAGGGAGTTGATGAGGCCGATGTTCGGGCCTTCCGGCGTCTCGATGGGGCAGACCCGTCCGTAGTGGGTGGGATGCACGTCCCGCACCTCGAACCCGGCCCGCTCCCGGGTCAGGCCGCCGGGCCCCAGGGCCGAGATGCGCCGCTTGTGGGTGATCTCGGACAGGGGATTGGTCTGGTCCATGAACTGGGACAGCTGGGAGGAGCCGAAGAACTCCTTGATCGCCGCCGAGATGGGTTTGGCGTTGATCAGGTCGTGGGGCATCAGGTTCTCGCTCTCGGCCTGAGACAGGCGCTCGCGCACCGCCCGCTCGACCCGCACCAGGCCGGCCCGGAACTGGTTCTCTGCCAGCTCGCCCACGGCCCGCACCCGGCGATTGCCCAGGTGGTCGATGTCGTCGATCTCACCCCGGCCATTGCGCAGTTCCACCAGCAGCTTGATGACCGCCACGATGTCTTCCCGGCTCAGGTTGCCGGTACCGAAGGTCTCCTCCCGCCCGATGCGGCGGTTGAACTTCATGCGCCCGACCTTGGACAGGTCGTAGGTCTCCTCGCTGAAGAACAAGCGCTGGAACAGGGTCTCCACGGCATCTTCGGTGGGCGGCTCCCCGGGGCGCATCATGCGGTAGATGGCCACCCGGGCGGTCCACTGGTCCAGGGTCTCGTCGATGCGCAGGGTCTGGGAGATGTAGGGGCCGTGGTCGAGATCGTTGGTATAGAGGGTCTCGAACTTGTTCACGCCGGCGGCCAGGATGCGCTCCAGCAGGCCCTCGGTGATCTCGTCGTTGGAACGCGCCAGGACCTCGCCGGACTCCTTGTCCACGATGGTGTGGGCGATCATGCGACCGATCAGGAAATCGTTGTCCACCAGGACCTTCTTCAGGCCGGCCGCCTCCAGGTCGCGGATGTGACGGGCGGTGATGCGCTTGTCCTTGGCCACGACCACCTTGCCGTCCTTGCCCGCGATGTCGAAACGGGCGATCTCTCCCCTGAGCCGCTCGGGCTTGAGCTCGTATTCCACCCCCTTCTTGCCGATATGGAAGGTCTCAAACTCGAAGAATTCGGACAGGATGTCCTCCGGCGCATAGCCGAGCGCCTTCAGCAGGATGGTGACGGGCATCTTCCGGCGCCGGTCCACCCGGAAATAGACGTGGTCCTTGGGATCGAACTCGAAGTCCAGCCAGGAGCCGCGGTAGGGGATGATGCGGGCGGAGAAGAGCAGCTTGCCCGAGCTGTGGGTCTTGCCCCGGTCATGCTCGAAGAACACCCCCGGAGAGCGGTGCAGCTGGGACACGATGACCCGCTCGGTGCCGTTGATGATGAAGGAGCCGTTGGGGGTCATGAGCGGGATCTCGCCCATGTAGACCTCCTGTTCCTTCACCTCCTTGATCTTCTCCTTGCTGCTTTCCCGATCCAGGATCACCAGCCGGACCTTGGCCCGCAGGCTGGCGGCGTAGGTCAGGCCGCGCTGCTGGCACTCGACGATGTCGAACACCGGCTGGCCGAGCTGGTAGCTGACGAACTCCAGTCGGGCATTGCCGCTGTGGCTCACGATGGGGAAGATGGAACCGAACGCCGCCTGCAATCCTACTTCCCTGCGCTCGGCCAGAGGCACGCCCTCCTGCAGGAATTCCAGGTAAGACTCGATCTGTGTGGTCAGCAGATAAGGCACCGGCAGGACGCTGACGCGTTTGGCGAAGCTCTTGCGGATGCGCTTTTTCTCGGCGAATGTGTAGCTCATGGTGGCTCCGTCTCCAGAAGACAGGGATCAGGCATCAGGGATCAGTGGAATATGACAACGGCTGGCGTCGTCCGATCCCTGATCCCTGACATCTGATGCCTGAAGTGGCAAAAGGCCGGCGGCCAAAAGCCGCCAGCCATCCTGTAGGGCAAAGGCCCTGCCACGTCTCGATTACTTGATCTCGACGCTGGCGCCGGCCTCGGTGAGCTGCTTCTGGATGTCCTCGGCCTCGGCCTTGGGGCAGCCTTCCTTGACTGGCTTGGGTGCGCCGTCCACCAGGTCCTTGGCCTCCTTGAGGCCCAGGCTGGTGATGGCCCGCACCACCTTGATGACGTTCACCTTGTTGGCGCCGGCGGCGGTCAGGATCACGTCGAATTCCGTCTTTTCCTCGGCGGCCGGGGCGGCGGCGGCCGGGGCGGCGGCCACGGACACGGTGGCAGCCGCGGCGGACACGCCGAACTTGTCTTCCATGTCCTTGATGAGTTCGGACAGTTCCAGGACGGTCATGCCGGAGATGGCGTCGAGGATTTCAGCTTTGGACAAAGCCATGTTGCACTCCTGATTAAAGTCAATGATGAAAGTAGGATCCGCGGTGTTGGTCCGGAACGGTCATGCCGCCAGCTTCTCGCGTTCGTCGCGCAGCGCGGCGAGGGTACGGACGAACTTGCCCGGCACCTCGTTGAGGGTCTGCACGAACTTGGCGACGGGCGCCTGCATGGTGCCCATGAGCTTGGCCAGAAGCTCCTCGCGGCTGGGCATGCTGGCCAGATTCGCCACGTCCTTGTCGGACATGACGTAATCGGCCATCGCCCCGGCCTTGATGACGAACTTGTCATTGGCCTTGGCAAAGTCGTTCAGGACCTTGGCAACCGCCACCGGATCTGCGCACATACCGTAAGCCAGCGGGCCGGTCAGATACTCGGCCAAACCGGCAAACGGCGTATCCGCTACGGCCCGGCGCGCCAGGGTGTTCTTCAACACCCGCAGATAGACGCCGCTTTCGCGGGCCTTCCTGCGCAGGGCCGTCATGTCGGTGACGGTCACGCCCCGATACTCAGCGACCACCACGGCCTGGGCCGTGGCGAGTTGCCCGCTGATTTCGGTAACAACCGCCTTCTTGTCTTCAAGGTTGAGACTCAAGGTCTGACTCCTTTTGTCAAATACACCCTCGCCGAACGGTCAAGCGATCGGCTCGGGTCCTACCGGCGACCTTGATCAGGAGCTGCATGTATCGCTTTCCTGCTTCGGGCAACGCCGTCTACGTAGACAGGGACCAGAGGTCAGGAATCGGGGATCAGAAAACCCCTCGACCCTTGCTCTTCCTCCAATTAAGCCGCTAGGCATCTACGGTCTTGGACAACCCGCCCGTCCCATCCTGGCGACGGACGGCCCCAAACTTCGATTACTGGGCCTGCGACTGGGTCTGCAGGCTGGTTTGGTCCACGCGCACACCGATACCCATGGTGCTGGAAACGGCCACCTTCCGCATGTATATCCCCTTGGAACTGGCCGGCTTGGCCTTGTTCAGGGCATCGATCAGGGCCTGCAGGTTCTCCCGCAGGGCATCCACCTCGAACGAGGCGCGACCGATGGTGGCGTGGATGATGCCCGCCTTGTCGGTGCGGTACTGGACCTGGCCGGCCTTGGCGTTCTTCACCGCCTCGGTCACGTTGGGGGTCACGGTACCCACCTTGGGGTTGGGCATGAGGCCCCGGGGACCCAGGATCTGGCCCAACTGCCCCACCACCTTCATGGCGTCCGGCGTGGCGATGACCACGTCGAAGTCCATGCGACCACCCTTCACTTCCTGGGCCAGATCGTCGAAACCCACGATGTCGGCCCCCGCCGCCTTTGCCGCCTCGGCGGCAGCGCCCTGACAGAACACGGCCACACGTACGCTCTTGCCGAGGCCCCGGGGCATGACCACGGAACCGCGCACCACCTGGTCGGACTTGCGCGGGTCCACGCCCAGGTTCACGGCCACGTCAATGGACTCGTCGAACTTCGCCGTGGCCACCCCTTTCACCAGGGACAGCGCGTCCTCGATGGGATAGAGCTTGATGCGGTCGACCTTGGCCCTGAGGGCCTGCATCCGCTTGGAAATCTTTGCCATTTCAGACACCCTCCACGTTGAGTCCCATGCTGCGGGCGGTGCCAGCGATGGTGCGGACGGCCGCGTCCATGTCGGCGGCGGTGAGGTCCGGCATCTTGGTCTTGGCAATCTCTTCCAGCTGGGCGCGGGTGACGGTGCCCACCTTGTCCGTATGGGGCTTGGCACTGCCCTTCTGCACACCGGTGGCCTTCTGGATCAGCACGGTGGCCGGGGGCGTCTTCATGACGAAGGTGAAGCTCTTGTCCGCAAAGGCGGTGATCACCACGGGGATGGGCAGGCCCGGCTCCAGGTTCTGGGTCTGGGCGTTGAAGGCCTTGCAGAATTCCATGATGTTCAGGCCGCGCTGACCCAGTGCGGGACCGATGGGTGGCGAGGGGTTCGCCTTGCCCGCCGGGACTTGCAGCTTGATGTATCCGACGATCTTCTTGGCCATGTCTGGCTCCTAGTTCAAAGTGAGTACGAACGCGCTTTCGGAGACCTACTGACGCTCCTCTGCCGGGCCGGCCCGGCGTCAGGCCTTCTCGACCTGGGAAAACTCCAGCTCCACGGGCGTGGCCCGCCCGAAAATGGTCACGGAGACCCGCAGCTTGCTCTTTTCGTAATTGACCTCCTCCACGCTGCCGTTGAAGTCGGTGAAGGGGCCGTCGGTGACGCGGACCAGTTCTCCCACCTCGAACAGCACCTTGGGCTTGGGCTTCTCCACGCCCTCCTGGATCTGCTGCAGGATGGCCTGAACTTCCTTCTCGCTGATGGGAGCGGGTTTATTCGCCGTGCCGCCGACAAAACCGGTCACCTTGGGCGTACTCTTCACCAAGTGCCAGCTGGCATCGTCCATTTCCATCTGAACCAGAACATAGCCGGGGAAGAACTTGCGTTCCGTAATGCTCTTCTGGCCACCCTTCATCTCCACGACTTCTTCCACGGGCACCAGGATCTCACCGAACTTGTCCTGCATGTCGGCACGCGCGATGCGCTCCTTGAGTGCTCGCATGACGCTCTTCTCAAAGCCCGAATAGGCGTGCACGACGTACCATTGCATCGTCATCACTCACCCCTGCCCAAAAAGTGACCGAGCATCCAGAACAAGGTGCCATCCACGGCCCACAGGATCAGGGCCATGATGATCACGAACAGGATCACCACGCCGGTCACCTGGACGGTCTCCTTGCGAGTCGGCCACACCACCTTGCGCGCCTCTTCCCTGGACTCCTGGGCAAACCGGGCGAACTGCCGTCCCGGCTCGGTGAAATAGCCCGTCGCCGTCGCCAGGGCCAAACCCGCCAAAACGGACACCACACGCACCACCGTCGGGCTGTTGGTCAGCAGGTAATACCCCACCACCCCAGCTACCGCAAATAACAATGCGGCCAGAAGCTTGATCTTGTCGGCCATTTCGCTCTTTTTCGTCAGACAGTGGCAGGGGCAGAGGGTCTCGAACCCCCAACCTTCGGTTTTGGAGACCGACGCTCTGCCAATTGAGCTACTGGCCTGCTGTACTCTCAAAAAAAACGTGGCCCGTGTCTGGTGACTCGGGGTTGCTGGTCACGAGTCACGGATCACGAGTCATGCTGCATTCGGTT
>JBJKSP010000371.1:0-9305 GCA_046703865.1 Thiobacillaceae bacterium | reverse complement strand
CCTGGAACCACTGCTGGGTCTTGATCAGGAGGCTCAGCACCTGGCGCTTCTGATCGCGGTTCACCTCGTAGACCCGTTGCGCGATGGTGTCGGCGGTTGCGTTGCGGCGTGCCACTTCGATCAGGGCCGGGTTGTTCAGCAGGCCGTCGGCTAGGGCCTTGATCTCGTCCGAGAAGGTGGCGGAGAAGAGCAGGTTCTGGCGCTCCTTCGGCAACAGGGCCAGAACCTTTTTGATGTCCCGGATGAAGCCCATGTCCAGCATGCGGTCCGCTTCGTCCAGGACCAGGATCTGCACCCGGGACAGGTCGAGGGTCTTCTGCGCCACGTGGTCCAGCAGGCGACCGGGCGTGGCGACCAGGATGTCCACCCGGCCCCTCAGACGCTGAATCTGGGGGTTGATGCTGACGCCGCCGAACATGGCCAAGGAACTCAGTCCGGTGTGCTTGCCGTAAACCCGCACGGATTCCTCGACCTGGGCCGCGAGTTCCCGGGTGGGGGTGAGGATCAGGGCGCGTACGCCCGGCGGTTTGGCCAGCCGGCCCGACTCGGCGCCCTGGGAGGATCGATCGGACAGGCGCTGCAGGATGGGCAGCACGAAGCCGGCGGTCTTTCCCGTGCCTGTCTGTGCGCCGGCCAGCAGATCGCCGCCTGACAGCACGGCGGGGATGGCCTGGGCCTGGATGGGTGTGGGTGTGGTATAGCCGTGCTCGGTGACGGCACGGACGATTTCCTCGGCCAGGCCGAGATCGGAAAACTTCATGAAAACTCCGGATGCTGCATCGACCTGTCGCCGCCGGGAGCCTTCTCTTCTCTGCGGGTGCCAGTCTGGGGAGGATGCGGGTGGGTGGCATGGCCACGAAAGATGCGGCAGGTGACTGGATCGGTTGCCGCGGGGCGCATGATAACAGAGAAGGACTGACACCGGTGAGCGGAACAACTGTGCCGATGAAACAGACCTTGCCGCAGGCGGGTCCCACGGGTCGTGCCTGAATCCGGCATCGGGGGGTTAGAGTGACCCACTGGGTTGGTGGCCCGCGCCGGCAGGATCCGGGATGCTGTCCGACAGATTCGATTGTTCTTAATCTCCCCTTGATAGAATCACGCCCGATTTATGGTTTCCCCTCTCTCAGGAGTTCACGATGTCCCGACAAATCCCCCTGCACACCGGCCTGACCGCCGCCCTGCTGCTGGCGCTGGGCGGCTGCGCCACGAACCAGCCCACCCTCCATCGGCTCGATGCCATGAACCAGCGCCTGAACGCCCTGGAGACCAAGGTGCAATCCGGCGACAGCACCGCCCGGTCCGAGGCCGGGTCCGCCCAGACCAAGACGGCCGATCTGGCCCACCGCATCGGGGCCCTGGAGGCCAAGCTCCAGCACCTGCAGGGCGAGCTTGTACATCAGAACGGTGAGCAACGCGCCCAGCTCGGCCAACTCTCCCAGGACGAGACCGGCCTGCGCCAGTCCATGGCCCGGGTCTCGAAGCGTCTGGATCAGGCGGATGGGCGACTGAAGGCGGTCGAGGCACGGGGGCAGGAAACGGTGAAACAGAACGCCGGCCTTCAGGCCGCCCTGCCGCCTCTCCGGGACAAGGTCGCGGAACAGGAAAAGCAGATCCAGGACCTGGCCCCGCGCCTGGCCCGGGTGGAGTCCGGACTGCAATCGCTCGGCACCCAGGCCCGGGAGACCGCCACGCGCACGGCGGGCCTGCAGAACGAACTGCCGGCCATGCACGATCAACTGGCACAATCCGGCGGACAGGTGGACAGCCTCTCATCGCGCCTGGCCCGACTGGAGCAACGCCTGGCGCAGGCCGAGCGCACGGCCCAGGAGGCCCTGGACCTGGCCAACGGAGACGAGCGCGCCTTTCGGGGCAAGATGCTGTTCTCGGTCACCCTCCATGACGACAAGACCCTTTTCCCCATCAACTCCCCCGACCTGGGCCAGGGGGACATCTCGGTCCTCGACGGCCTGGTGGAACGTCTGAAGCCCCTGGACAAGCACTACCATCTGGTCATCGAGGGACATACCGACGCCTACGGATCGGACGACAATCAATACGAGCTGGGCAGGGCCCGCGCCGAGGTCGTCAAGCGCTATCTGAACGAGAAAGAGGGCATCCCCCTGGCGAGGATGTCGGTCATCTCCTTCGGTGCCGCCGACGCCTTGTCCGGCTACGGCCACAGCAACCGGCGCATCGTGGTGCAAGTGATGCAATAGGCCTCGCACAGGCGTGAATCTGGCCCAAAGGGCTGGCCGGCTCACCCCGGGCAGGGGGCGCCTCCCATGCGGAGGGCCCTCTGTTCAATCCCGATAGGCCCTCAGCCGCCTTTTTCCACTACCATGCGGGCATGAACGCCGCCAAGCGCCATGCCATCTTCGATCGGTTGAGGGAGGCCAACCCCCGGCCCACCACCGAACTCAGGTACCGCACCCACTACCAGCTCCTGGTGGCGGTGGTGCTCTCCGCCCAGGCCACGGACAAGAGCGTGAACCTGGCCACCGAGGGCCTGTTCCGGGAGGCCGGCAGCCCCGGTGAGATGCTGGCCCTGGGCGAGGAGGGACTGAAGCGCCACATCCGAAGCATCGGCCTGTACCAGACCAAGGCCCGGAACGTCATCGCCCTCTCGCGCCAGTTGCTGGAAAAGCACGGCGGCGAGGTCCCGGCCGAGCGCGCAGCCCTGGAGGCCCTGCCCGGCGTGGGCCGCAAGACCGCCAACGTGATCCTCAACACCGCCTTCGGCCATCCCACCATCGCCGTGGACACCCATATCTTCCGCGTGGCCAACCGCACCGGCCTGGCCCCGGGCAAGACCGTGCTGGAGGTGGAACGCAAGCTGCTGCGCCACACCCCGCCGGAGTTCCGCCAGGACGCCCACCACTGGCTCATCCTGCACGGCCGCTACGTATGCAAGGCGCGCAGGCCCGACTGTGGGCGCTGCGCCATCCTGGACCTGTGCGAGTGGAAGGAGAAAGGAGTGCCTCCTTCCCGCGTTTCGCGCCCTCAGCCGCACGCGACATGAGTGTGGCCTCCGCCTTGGTCAAGGGCGGCCATGCGTCGCCGGAACTGGCTGCGGACGCGGTACGCATCGCCCTGGACAAGGCCGGCATCGAACATCCTCACGCTGTCCTGCTCTACCTGAGCGCCGATTACGCCCACGATCCCCAGCCCGCCCTCACCGCCGCCGCGCGCACCGCCAACTGCCTGCAGATCGCGGGCTGCACCTCGGCAGGCCTGTTCACGGAGGAGGAATGGGTGCTGGACACTCCCGCCGCCGCGGCCCTGGTACTGGGGGGCGACTATCGGCTGGAAGCCCCCCGGGAGGACACACCCACCCTCACCCTGTGCGCACCCAACGCCCTGGACTGGAACTGGCTTTCCCAGGGCGGCGTGCGCTACGGGGGCGTGTCGGGCGACGCCACCGGGCAAGGGCCCTACACGGTGTGGAATGCCGCCCGGGTGCAATCCTCGGGCCACTGCGAGCTGGCCCTGACCGGCGGCCGCCATCGCATCGGGGTCTCCCAGGGGGCGCAGCCCCTTTCCGCCCTGACCACGGTCACCCAGGCCGACGGCCACGACCTGCTCAGCCTGGAGGGAGAGCCGGCCCTGTACAGCCTGATCCGGGAACTGCCGCCGGATACCCGCATGCCCGAACGCATCCCCACCCATTTGCTCATGCTGGGCGTCATCTACGGCAACCCGGTCAGAGCCGTGGAGGACGGCCGCTACCACCTCCTGCCCGTGCTTTCCGCCAACGGCGACGACAAGTCGGTGACCGTGGCCGCCCAAGTCCCGTCGGGTACCCGGGTATTCTGGGCGCTGCGCCATCCCCAGGCGGCCGAGAACGACATGCGCATGCTGGTGGAGCGGCTCACCGCCGACAGCCTGGAGGAACCCCGTTTCGCCCTGCTGTTCGCCTGCACCGGCAGGGGCCCCTATTTCTACGGCGGCACGGACAAAGACATCCAGCAGCTCACCCGGCACCTGCCGGACATGCCCCTGATCGGTTTTTACGGCAACGGGGAGATCGCCCAGTTGGACGGGACCAACCGCCTGCTGCAGTACAGTAGCGTGCTGGGCCTTTATTACGACAGCGCCTGACCGCCATGTTCAACCCCTCCCGTGATCAGGTACGCCGCTTCTTCATAGACGTCTGGGCCAAATACCGGGAAAACCGGCCCCTGGAGCCCCTGGAGGCCCTGGCTCTGGAACACATCCTACACCACCCTGAATACCATGGGCTCCTGGAGCAGGCGGAACGGAACCTGGACCGCGACTGGCTGCCCGAGATGGGAGAGACCAACCCCTTTCTCCATCTCTCCATGCACCTTTCCATCAACGAGCAGCTTTCCATCGACCAGCCGCCGGGGGTGAAGACCCGCTACGACAGGCTGGTCTCGAACCTGGGCGACGAGCACGCGGCCCAGCACGAGGTGATGGATTGCCTGGCGGAGATGCTCTGGCAGGCCCAGCGCTCGGGCCAGGCCCCGGATGCACGGGCCTATCTGGAGTGTCTGGAGCGCAAGGGGCGGTGAAGGTGGGGAATGGGGAATGGGGAATGGGGAATGGGGAATGGGGAATGGGGAATGGGGAATGGGGAATGGGGAATGGGGAATGGGGAATGGGGAATGGGGAATGGGGAATGGTAAAGGCATAGTTCATCCCTGATACCTGATACCTGATACCTGATACCTGATACCTGCTTCCCCTCTCCCGCCTTAACATAGTTATTTTTACCGGACCTTCACCCATGCCTGACCGACTCACCCACATCGTCACCCGCACCGGGGACGACGGCACCACGGGGCTGGCCGACGGCCGGCGGGTGCCCAAGCACGATCCCCGCATCGAGGCCATCGGTGCGGTGGACGAACTCAACAGCCTGGTGGGCCTGCTGCTGGCGGAAGGCCTGCCGCCGGACATCGAACGCCTGCTCACCGAGATCCAGAACGACCTGTTCGACCTGGGCGGTGAACTGGCCTTGCCGGACTACCCCCAGGTCACCGAGGCACATCTGTCGGGGCTGGACGATGCCATCGCGCGCCTCGGTGCCGATCTCCCGCCGCTGAAGGAATTCGTCCTGCCCGGCGGCTGCCGGGCCGCCGCCCTGGCCCATGTATGCCGCAGCGTGTGCCGGCGCGCGGAAAGGCGTTTGGCCACGCTGGCGACGACGGAGCTGGTCTCCACCTGGCTGGTGGCCTACCTGAACCGGCTCTCCGACCTGCTGTTCGTCCTCGCCCGCCACCTCAATCGGAACGCCGGAGGCCCGGAACCCACGTGGCGGGGCCCGCGCTGAGCCTCTGGTCCAGGGTTAATCTTCCTTTAGCCTTTAACCCAGCTCGGCGTGGGCGCCGGGGCTGAGGTGCTGCAGCTGGACGAAGCGCCGCCCCCTGTGGGTCTCGGCCCTGAACCGGACCATGGCGGCCGAACCCACCTGGATGCGGTAGGCGTGTTCGAGGGGGATCCCCAGGACCCGGCACATGGCCATGCGGATGACGCCGGCATGGGCCACCACCAGGACATGGCCGCCCGCATGGGCGGCCACGGATTCGTCGAAGGCCTCCGACACGCGCCGGTAAAAGGCGCACAGGTCCTCCGCCCCCGCCGGCCGGCGGCCCACGGGATCGCACTTGAACTCGAAGATCCAGTCCGGGTCCCGATCGCGGATCTCGGCGCGGCTGCGGCCCTCCCACTCGCCGAAACCCACCTCCATGAAGCGTGCGTCCAGGCTCAGGGGCAGACCGGTCTGGGCAGCCAAGGACTCGGCGAAGGCCCGGCAACGGGACAGGGGTGAACTGACGATGGCGTTCCAGGGCCGTCTGCGGCCCACGGCGGCCTGCATCTCCGCCCATCCCTTCTCGCTCAGGGGATCGTCCGTCTGCCCGCGATACTTGCTGCCGCCCACGGGTTCGCCGTGTCGGAGGATGTCTATGATCGTTTGGTTTTCGCCTTCTTTCTTCATGCCAACAACTCCCTTACCTCCCGCATCAGGGCCGCCAGTTCGAAACTGGCGATGGCGGCCCGATGTCCCAGGGCAGAAAGGGGACTGCCCAGGGCGGCGCACTCCCGGTACGCGGTGCGGCCCTTGAGCTGGGCGGCCAGCAGGGGGATGCCGAACTCCGGCAGCATGGCCAGCACCTCCCGGGCCAGCACGGTGTTGGGCTGGGCCTGGTTGACCACGATGCGGGCGATCAGCGTTGGGTTCTTCTGCCGCGCGTGCTGGATGGCCTCCCGTATCCTGAGGCTCGCCCACAGGTCGGGCGGAGACGGGATCACGGGCACCAGGGCCAGGTGAGCCAGGCGCAGGGCGCTCTCGGTCACCGGGGCGGTGGCGGCGGGCGGGCTGTCGATGACGATGTAGTCGAACTCGTCCAGGCGTTTCCTCAGGCGCTTGTGCAGCTTGCCCTCCTCGCCGGAAAGGTCCTCCACCCGGGCGGGGAAACCGGTGCCGGCGGTGGCCCAGCGGGTGGCCGTGTTCTGGGTATCGGCGTCGACCACCAGCACGCGGACGCCCGCCTCCGCCAGTTCTCCGGCCAGCAGCATGGCCAGGGTGGACTTGCCGGCCCCGCCCTTCTGGTTCACGACCGCAATGACCTTGGCGCTCATGGGTGGCGGATGGCAATGAGCGGGGTGCAGTTTGGGGCTATGGCCCGTGTGTTCAAAGGACGATCTCGCCGCGCCAGCCCTCCGGGGGCAAGCCCCGTGCCGCGGCACCTTCACGCAATTGCCGCAGGAAGGGCTCGGGTCCCGTGGCATAGAGATCGAACCCGGACAGGTCGGGATGCCGGTCCAGGATGGCCCGGGTCACGGCGGCGGGACCGTCGGCCACGGACAGGGGGACATAGGTCATGTTGTCCAGGGCGTCGGCCCAGGAGCGGCACAGGTTGTCCTGGTAGTGGCCCGTGCCGTCGGCCGCCCAGTACAGGTGCATGCTCTCCGCCAGTTCCAGGGACATGGCATGCTGCACCAGGCTCTTGACCGGGGCGAAGCCGTCCTCCCAGGCCACGAAGAGGACGGGCCGGCTGGATTCCATCCGGATCACGAACTCGCCCTGTGGGCCGGATACGGTGACCGGGGCCTCCTTGCCCAGGTCGTCGAAGACCTTGCGTGCGAAGGGCCGGTTGTCACGGCGCACGTGCAGCTCCAGATGGCGGTCCTCGCAGGGGCAACTGGCCAGATAGTACTCGCCGGTCACGCCGCCCGCGTCCAGGGTCACGTGCTGGCCGGCCAGGAAGCGCAGGCGCTGGCTACGGGGCGTGGTGAGATGTAGGGCGGCGACCTTGTCGTTGATCCTCTCCACCGCCTTGACCTTGGTGGGGATGACCTGCTGGGGGATGTCGAGGGCGCCGGCCACGCTCGACTCGATGACCACGTCGCTGATGGCGGTGTAGGAGCACATGAGGAAGGCGCCGTTGGCCTTGTCCGCCTCCTTGAGCAGGTAGTCGTGGGGATGGACCTTGATGATCTGTCCGGACACCAGCCGCGCCCGGCACTCGCCGCAGTTGCCGTTGCTGCAGCCGTAGTTGAGGGAGATGCCGGCGCGCAGGGCGGCCTCCAGGATGGTGTCGTTGCCCTCCACGTAGAATTCGTGCCCGGAGGGTTGTACGGTGACTCTGGCGGACATGATGCGCATGACGCTCTCCTGGGCCAACCAGGCCTTGCCCCGCTCGGCCTCGTCAGGGGCGGCCTCGACCTGTTCGCGCAACCAACGCCCGAGGTCGGCGACGGATTGGACCGTGGCGGGGCCGCCGCTGTCCGCCACGTCCGACAGTTTCTCGCCGAGCCAGTCGAAGATCCGCTCGTAGCCGGCCAACATGGCCTTGGCGTTGGCGAATTCCGAGCTGAGGTCGAACAGACGCTCCGCCAGGACTTCCCTGTCCGGCAGCGCCCGCTCGAAGACGCGCTTGGCGAATGCCTTCTTCTTGATCTCCTCGACCCGCCTGAATTCGCCGTCATCCTCCAGCCGGGCGTCGGGAAACACCCGCATGACCTCGTCCAGGGTCACCATGCCGTCGTAGGTGGTGAGCTCGCCGCGCTTGATCATCTGCTGTATGGCCGAACGGGTGGTACCCGCCAGCCGGGCGACACGGGACAGGGGCAGCATGTGGGACATGACGGGATGATAGTGCCGGGATGGGGAATGGGGAACAGGAATCAGGGATCAGAAGAGGCGGAATACCCGTGGCATTGCCGTGCCCCTCGGCTTGGGCTTTAATCCCATCACCCATTCCTCATTCCCCATCTTCCATCCCCGATGTTGAATATCGTCCCCCGGCCCTGGTCCCCCGCCGCAGCCGATGCCCTGCGCAGGGCCGGATTTCCGCCGCTCCTGGCCCGGCTCTATGCCGCCCCCGGCGTGGCCCGACACGAGGAGGTCAAGACCCGGCTGGCCGACATGCTGCCCTACCGCGATCTCCTCCACTGCGAGGCCGCCGCCGCCCGGCTGGCCGATGCCGTGCAGGCGGAGGAACCCATCCTGGTGGTGGCGGACTACGACGCGGACGGGGCCACAGCCTGCACCGTGGCCGTGCAGGGGCTCAGGGCCATGGGGGCGCGGGTGGACTACCTGGTGCCCAACCGCTTCGAATACGGCTACGGCCTGTCGCCCGAGATCGTGGCCCTGGCCGCCGAGCGCCAGCCCGGCCTCATCGTCACCGTGGACAACGGCATCGCCGCCCACGCCGGCATCGAGGTAGCGCACAGGCTGGGCATGGAGGTGCTGGTGACCGACCATCACCTGCCCGGGGAGACTTTGCCCGAGGCCCTGATCGTCAACCCCAATCAGCCCGGCTGTCCCTTCCCGAGCAAACACCTGGCCGGCGTCGGGGTCATGTTCTACGTCCTTGCCGGCGTGCGGGCGGAATTGCGCCGCCGGGGCGGGTTCGCCGCCCGAACCGAGCCCAACCTGGCCGAACTGCTGGACCTGGTGGCCCTGGGCACGGTGGCAGACGTGGTGCGCCTGGACGCCAACAACCGCCTGCTGGTGGAGCAGGGCCTCAAGCGCATGCGCGCGGGCCAGGCGCGGCCCGGCATCGCCGCCCTGTTCCGGGCTGCCGGACGCGACCCGCGGCGGGCCACCGTGTCCGACCTGGGCTTCGTGGTGGGGCCCAGGCTCAACGCCGCCGGCCGGCTCTCGGACATGAGCCTGGGCATCGCCTGCCTGCTGGCCGGAGACGGATCGGAGGCCATGGGCCTGGCCCGGGAACTGGACCGACTCAACCGGGAGCGCAAGGACATCGAGGCGGGCATGCAGGCCCAGGCCGTGGCCCTGATAGAACGGGTGGACGTGGACGAGGGTTACAGCC
>JBJKSP010000370.1:0-6865 GCA_046703865.1 Thiobacillaceae bacterium | reverse complement strand
GCGCATGGCCTTGATGCCCACCTTGTCGATGGCGAGCTTGCGCGAATCCGGGTAGTTCTGGACATCGGCGATGGTTTCCGAGGGCGGGTCTCCCGCCGGGGTGTTGCAGACGGGCTCGCAGACATTGCCGGTCATCATGGAATCCTTGTTTTAGACATGGTCCAAATTATACCGGACCTCAATACTTGAGTAAACTACTCGGATAAGGCCCGGCGGATGGACGCCTCGATGCCTGCCGCGTCCAGCCTGCAGCGTGACAACAAGATGCCGGGGTCGCCGTGCTCGACGAAGCGGTCCGGCAGGCCCAGGTGCAGCAGCGGCCGGACCAGGCCCATGTCGGCCAGGGCCTCGGCCACGGCACTGCCGGCACCGCCTTCCACCACGTTTTCCTCGACCGTCACGACCAGGGCATGGCGCTGGGCCAGGTCGCGTACCAGTTCCAGGTCCAGCGGCTTGACGAAGCGCATGTCGGCCACCGTGGCGTCCAGCGCCTCGGCGACGCGCAGCGCGGGAGTCACCAGGCTGCCGAAGGCCAGGATGGCGACCTTGCCGCCTTCCCGGCGCACCAGGCCCTTGCCGACGGGCAGCGGCTTCAGGCCAGGGTCGATAAGGGCTCCGGGACCGCTGCCGCGGGGGTACCGCACCGCACTGGGTCCCTCGTGATGATAGGCCGTGGTCAGCAGCCGCCGGCATTCGTCCTCGTCCGAGGGCGCGGCGATCATCATGTTGGGCACGCAGCGCAGGAAACTCAGGTCGAAGGCGCCGGTGTGGGTGGGGCCGTCCGCTCCCACCAGGCCGGCCCGGTCGATGGCCAGCATCACGGGCAGATTCTGCAGGGCGATGTCGTGGATCAACTGGTCGTAGGCCCGCTGCAGGAAGGTGGAATAGATGGCAACCACCGGTCGGCTGCCCGCGCAGGCCAGACCGGCGGCGAAGGTGAGGGCGTGCTGCTCGGCGATGCCCACGTCGAAATAGCGCTGGGGATACTGCCGGGAGAACTCCACCAGCCCGGAACCTTCGCACATGGCCGGCGTGACCCCCACCAATCGCGGGTCCTCGGCGGCCATGTCCACCAGCCACTGGCCGAACACCTCGGTATAGGTTGGGCGCGAGCCGGCCTTGGCGCTCACCCCGGCAGTCACGTCGAACTTGCCCACGCCGTGGTAGAGGCAGGGATTGGCCTCTGCCGGATCGTAGCCCCGGCCCTTCTGGGTGACCACGTGCAGGAACTGGGGGCCTTTGAGCGAGCGGACGTTGGTCAGGGTCGATACCAGGGTGTCCAGGTCATGGCCGTCGATGGGGCCCAGGTAGTTGAACCCGAATTCCTCGAACAGGGTGCCGGGAGTCATCATGCCCTTGACATGCTCCTCCGCCCTCCTGGCCAGTTCGTAGATGGGGGGCAGGTTGGACAGCAGCCGTTCCCCCCGCCGGCGCACGGCGTTGTAGACACGTCCGGACAGCAGCTTGGTGAGATAGTTGTTCAGGGCGCCCACATTGGGGCTGATGGACATCTCGTTGTCGTTCAGGATGACCAGCAGGTTAGCGTCCAGCGCACCGGCGTTGTTCAGGGCCTCGAAGGCCATGCCCGCCGTCATGGCCCCGTCGCCGATGACGGCCACCGTTCGGCGTTCCTCGCCGGCAAGCTTGGCGGCCACGGCCATGCCCAGGGCGGCGGAGATGGAGGTGCTGGAATGGCCCGCCGCGAAGGCGTCGTACTCGCTTTCCTCCCGCTTGGGGAAACCGGACAGGCCGTCGGTCTGGCGCAGGGTGGACATGCGGTCCCTGCGCCCGGTGAGGATCTTGTGGGCGTAGGTCTGGTGACCCACGTCCCAGACGATGCGATCCTGGGGAGTGTCGTAGACGTAATGCAGGGCGATGGTCAGTACCACCACCCCGAGGTTGGAGGCCAGGTGTCCGCCGGTGCGGGAGACCGTTTCGATGATGAACTGGCGCAGTTCCGCGGCCAGGGGTTTCAGCTCGTTACGGGCGAGGGTGCGCAGGTCGGCCGGCGTGGAGATGCTGTCGAGCAGGGTCGGGTTCAAAACTGTCTTTCGACCACGAATCGGGCGATCTGTGCAAGGCGCCGGGCATTTCCGCCCAGGGGGGCAATGGCCGCGAGGGCCATGTCCGTCAATTCACGGGCATAGGCCCGCGCCTCTTTAGCACTCATGAGGGTGAGATAGGTGGCCTTGCCCTGGGCGGAGTCTTTCCCTGCGGTCTTGCCTAGGGTGGCGGTATCCGACTCGGCATCCAGCACGTCGTCCGTCACCTGGAAGGCGAGGCCCACGCATTCGGCATAGCGTTCCAGCCCGTCTCGCACCTCCGCCGTCAGGGCGCCCCCGCACAGCGCCCCCATCAGCACGGCGGCGCGGATGAGCGCGCCGGTCTTGTGGATGTGCATGAACTCCAGCTCGGCCAGTTCCAGGGGCTGGCCGGTGCTGTCCAGGTCCACCGCCTGGCCGCCCGCCATGCCCCGGGAGCCGGCGGCACGGGCCAGCATGTGGACCATCTCGAGCTGTATGGCCGGGTCGGGATGCAACTCGGGGCGGGACTGGGTTTCGAAGGCCAGGCTCTGCAGGGCATCGCCTACCAGGAGGGCGGTGGCCTCGCCATACTGTATATGGCAGGTGGGCTTGCCCCGGCGCAGGTCGTCATCGTCCATGCAGGGCAGGTCGTCATGGGTCAGGGAATAGGCGTGGATCAGTTCCACCGCCACCGCCACCTTCTCCACACGGCCTGAGGGGGCGCCGGCGGCCTCCCCCGCGGCGAAGGCCAGCATGGGGCGGATGCGCTTGCCGCCGCCCAGGACGGCATAACGCATGGCCACATGGAGTTTGACCGGTGAGATCTCGACCGGCGACAGGGCCTGGGACAGGACCGTCTCCACCCGCTCCTGCGCGCTCCGGGACCATGAGGCGAAATCAGGGTTTGTTTCCATCATTCGCCGCCGCCGGTGGGGTCTTCCTGGGAAGCGCCGAGGTCCTTCAGTTGGTTGCCCTCCAGGATCTTGACTTGTTGTTCGGCCTCGTTCAGGGCCTTCTGGCAATACGCGATCAGTTCCATGCCGCGCTTGTAGGCAGTCAGGGATTGCTCGAGGGGCATCTCTCCAGCCTCCATGCCGGCCACCAGCGACTCCAGTTCGGCCAGCGCGCTTTCGAAATCCCTGGGAGGGGTGGTGCGACCCGTCTTGCTCATGGATAGGCCTGAGGACATATGTCGCGAAGCTGATGGGGCTTGGTTGGCGCGCCCGGCAGGATTTGAACCCACGACCCCCTGATCCGTAGAAGCGCTCGTAGATCTAGGGGATTTGAAATCAACACCTTATGCTCACTCTAAGAAGCCAAAAAAAGAATAATTATAGCGTTACGCAGCCATGTCTTTGCTACGCCGATCATGACCGCGTGCCGTCATCATGAGTGTGGATGGCGCTGGAGTGTCGCAAGTGCAGGCCCTTGGCGGCCGGGAAGCGCGGGAACGGGTTTGGACGATCCAGAGTCCTGCCTACGGGAAATAATGAAACGCTCCGTAACCCAGACCGGCGAGTGCCACTGTACCCACCCCCAGGATCACATAGGCGCCTCGGGTGATTTCCCTGATCTTCGCTTTGATGGCGGATCGATCGTTGAGGTTTGGAAACTCGGACTCGGGTGCAGGTACCCCGAGAAAATCGCACAGGGGTTTCCACCCTTGGTCTGCCGAGAAGATCAGCAGACGGTCGGCGGGGACTGCGGCCTTCACGTCCTCGATGTGCTGCCTGTAATGGGCGATCGCTTTTTCCCGATCCTTCATGGTGCCCTTGTGGGAACGGTTCCAGATGAGCTTGCGCGACATCTCGCCAAACTTCCGCCCGAATGGCGTGGTCCATTCGAGCACCTTGAACTGCCACATGCATTCGGTGAAGTAGATCGTGTCGATGGTGCTTTCGTACCATGCCTCTGCGCCCTTTGGGTGCACGGTGAGTACGACCTTGGCATCGGGATAGGCCCCCAGGAGTTCACGCCAGACGCAACAGGCGGGGTTGTCGACGGTGGCGGTGTAACGGCCGAAAACCCGTTCCCAATCATGTTTGGCGCCGGGTTCGCCCTTGGCGACCCCATGCCAGAAATCGAGGTGCGATTTGTTATCCGGGTTATCGAGGACTTCCAGCATGTGGTAGCAGGGGAAGCCGAGCTGATTGAGCGCGGCATGGGTGGATAGCGTGCCGGTACGTCCAAAACCCGCGCCAATAATCTTTAGGGCCATGATGTTCTCCGCTCCGACATTTGCAGGTTCGAACTGCCGATTTTAGCTACCTCATCATGCCGGAAGGCGTGGCACTCCGTGCGAATTGATCATACGCGATTTCCCGACCGGCTGATGTGGAAACGGGGTCATGGCCAGGTTACTTGGGCACCGCCGGACGAAAGGGGCGGAAACAGACAAACCAAACCTACCGCTACCGCGCCACATCGCTACTCTACTCGACGTCCAGCAGGGCACTGCCGCAGCAGACATACAGCGGCAGGTAGCAGTAAGGATCGTGGTAGGTGTAAAACTCGCGTTGCTCCCGGTCATCGTGCAGCGGTATGTCGGAGGCATTGAAATCCAGAATCGGTTCGGTGGGCAATGCCGGGTGGCTGGCGATGAACTGTTCAACCAGCAACCGGCTCAGGGCTACCATGTCGGCCCGGTTGGCGCTGCGTTCCATCCGGCACAGCGTCGTGCTGCTGCCCAAGGCCTCGCCCGTCCCGAGCGCCGTCTGCATGAGCGGATCCTGCCGCAGCGCCGCATGATCGTTCAGGTCCTCGTAGCCACAGCCCAGCCCATACAATCGCTGCGCCACCAGATCGCGCAACGGGTGGACGATGAGGTCCGGGTCGCGCGAATCGTGCAAGGCGTCAGCCACGGATGCCGACAGCCGAGCTTCCGATCCACGAGGCGGTCATTCTACGAATGGCCGTTCGGTTTGGAGAAAGGAAAGAAGCAAACGGATTCCTCCCCCGTCTTCCTGCTGATCCAATCTTGAATTTCAAACGCTCATGCCGTTCATGTATCGTCTGCCAAGACTGTCGTGTTGTCTGGCCCTGAATCCGCTCCCAAGGGCGGTTCAGTCCTAGTAGGGCGGGTTTATTCTGCTCAGCCCAATCTACAGGGTGACCATGCAAACACTCTGCGTCGTTCCTTCGCGACAGCTAGGGAAAAGACATAGCCGGGATGATCGCCAAGGTCGTGAAGAACAAAATTCGAACACAAGCCACAGTCGTCCTGCATTAGCACGTCATCGTCCAGGACCAGGCATTCAGCAATCCCACCCAGTCCCACCCCTGCGGCCTTCAGCACGGCCTCCTTGCGCGTCCAAAGGCGCAGGAAACGTCGGCGTGCCTCTATCGGGTCATGGTGCTCAAGTTCGCCAAGCTCTTCCGGTCGAAAGAAACGCTGTGCGATCTCGATACAGGCGATATCCTGGTCGAGCGCCTCCACATCGATGCCGATCCGCTGCCCAACAGCAAATGCGAGAGCCAACCAGCCGCGGGTGTGAGCCAAGCTGAAATCCAGGTCTCCGGTGCATTCCACCGAGGGCCCGCCATTGCTACCGTAAATGAATACGATGTCGCTTGGATTTCTATCCAGGAATCCAACCAGGAGGTGGCGCAGCACACCTCTACCCAACACGAACTGCCGATAAGCATCCGGTTCCCGTAATCGATCGGCTCTTACCCTCTCAGCCTCGCTCAGCACGGTTTGGCAGGCTGGCAGCAGTCCCCTCGCTGCATCGGGATCGATGTGCACCACGTGCACCACATTGGCGGGCAAAGCGAAGAATGCTTCAGGTAAGCCAAGCAGATTGTTCATGTTGTGCGATATGGCAAGGCTGCGTCCCGCACCGAGACCTCATATGCCGGAGGTCCCGTCCAGATCACGATCTATGCGCATGGCCAGTTCGCGGACATAGGGTTCGTGCACCATCCTTCCATGGTCGCCCGGAATCCATTCAACCTGGATTCGCCCTTGAATGCATGTTCGCCACGTTTCATGCGCGGGCGTATCTCTGGAAGGATGATCGGCCGCCTCGAAGAAGACTGCATCGCCGACATATGGCCCTGGGTTGTAGCTCCACATTGCCCACCTGTGGGATTCGCCTAAGTGCCTGAGCTTGCGCAGGTGCTTGAGTCCAAGGCGGATTGTGATGTGGTGATAGACATGCTCTTGTAGCAGTCGATACTTGTGTTTCCGGAGCATGCCGATCCATTGTCGGAGATATTCAGCCAGTCTCCGGGGATGATTGGGCAGGTGGGTATCGATAAGAAAAAGCCGGGCCACGTTCTCTCCCTCTGCCTGGAGCTGGCGGGCCATCTCGTAGGCCACCACGCCGCCACTGGAGAATCCGCAGAGGAGATAGGGGCCCTTCGACTGGATCCGTCGCATGTTCTCGATACAATAGGTGGCCATCGCCTCAACACTGGTATCGGGTTTTCCCCCATCCGCCACGCCTCGTGCCTGCAGGCCCAAAACCGGGCGATGGCTTCTCAGGTTGCGCACTAGGGGTTCATAGTGGAACAGATTGCCGCCGCCTATCGTGTGTATACAGTACAAGGGGTGACCTTGGCCTTCCGCACGCATCACCACGACCGTACTATCCGCCTTCACCACGGCCGGAGTCTCGATGAGGCGGGCTTGTTCTTCAATCGTGGGCGCGCCGAACCATAGGGTGTTGAGATGGAGGTCTCTGTCCAGCCTCTTTTCGATCGCTGCCATGAGCTGCACGGCCAAGAGTGAATGCCCGCCGAGCGCGAAGAAGTCATCGCGGATGCTGACTTGGGGCAGGCCGAGGACTTCCGCCCAGATCTCGGCCAGGACCTCCTCGACGGGAGTGCGCGGGGCCACA
>JBJKSP010000369.1:0-2944 GCA_046703865.1 Thiobacillaceae bacterium | reverse complement strand
GCAGGGACTTTCATCATGTCATAGATAGCTGAGGGGACAGGGCCATTTTCCATCGCGATGTACCGATCACCACAGATTGTCCGGCCGTACCGTTCAAGGTGCAGTTTGTCCGCAAGGTAGAACATCTTGGAGACTCGGTGAAACGTTGGGTCTGGATGGTGCTGCGCGATGTAGAGAATGGCCTCAAGGGCTATTTCTCGGTCGAAAAGGCGTGCGTGGACTGTCATGTCATCTTCTCCTACTGGCCAAGTAACGAGCTACGCCTAACCTTGCTTCCACTGCACTAACGGCATCTTCTGTCGACGCTGTAGGTTCCTGAAGCATCTGCTGATGCCTGGGGAGTTTGACGACGTTCACCTGTTCATAATAACAACAGTCTTTTTTCTTGTCTATTCAATACGTTAATAGTCAGCCCTTGGGTTCAATATTCCGTCGCCAATCAAGCGCATAGAACGTTCGTTCGATAGCGTAAGAAGTTGCTTCCGGGTAGCTGTTACGGCGTTGCTGACTACGTTGACACTTGGTTGACACTTTGCATTATTGGATGGACGCTGATTCGTATTGTTCCTTGGAATACCGCATGGACATTGGTGCCCGGGACCGGACTCGAACCGGTATGGCCGAAGCCGAGGGATTTTAAGTCCCTTGTGTCTACCTATTCCACCACCCGGGCGCCGGGGCGCAACGCGGGGGCAAGCATATCACGCGCGCTCAGGCGGCCCGTGCCGTGGGATAGATGGTGGCCAGCGCTTCCCGCAGCTTGGCCTGGGCCTGATGGTAGATCTCGGGGAGGACCTCAAGGGTCAGGCCGGTCGTGTCCCAGACCGCGGGATCGATCCCCAGGCCGGCGGGATCGTTCAGCCCCTCGGGTCCGCCCTCGTACCGGGCGACGACGCCGGCGATGTGCAGCAGGGCCGCTTCCAGATGGTGGCGCACGGCGCGCCTGGGTTCCACGTGGTAGCGAACGGCCACACACAGGGTGTCGGGCAGGTTCCAGCTCTCCATCAGGGCAGCGCCGATGCCGGCGAAATCCGCCCCGATGATCTCCTGCTCGGCCCTGTACAACGGGATATGCCGGTCGAGACTCACGGCCCTGGCGTGCTGAGCCGCCACGGGGGCCACCTGGCTGAGCAGGAGATGCCCCAGGTCCGAGAGCAGGCCGGCGACCATCAACCGCTCGCTGTCCAGGATGCTGCATGCCTTTGCCAACTCGCGCGCCGCCACGCCGGCCAAGACGCTGTGCCGCCAGTAACCCTCCAGATCGGCCTTGCGGAAGCGGCCGGTGATGTCGGTCAGGGTGCTGGTGAGGACGAGGTCGTGCACGCGCTGGAAACCCAGGATGGTCACGGCGCGGGTCACGGTGGTGACCTGGACGCCCAATCCGAAGGCGGCGCTGTTCACCAGCCGCAGCAGCCGCGCCGTGGTGGCGGGGTCGCCGATGATGGCTTCGCTCATCTGGGGGATGCTGGCCCTGGGATCGTCCACCACACGCTTCACACGCAGGTAGACATCGGGCAGAGTCGTCAGCTCGCCAACGGCGGCGATGATCTCTGCTTCGCGAGCAGTGCGCTCCTTCATCCAGGGGTCTCCGTTCTTGCTCTTCGCACCCTGTGCGGCTGATTGGGCGGGCCAGTCAATCCCTTGAATGATAGTCGGCCGAGTCGGCCTTGTCAGTCGCATATGGCCTGCCCGGCTGCATCCGGACAAAACAAACCCGGCACGGAGCCGGGTTGGAAAGCGGGGTGGAGCGCCCCGCAGAGGAGACCGATCCCATTCGGGATCCGCCGCGAAGATGGTGTGTGCGGAGGCCTATCCGGGCGGATTACGCTGCCGCCGTGTCAGTCTTCCCATTTCCGAAACAGGGCGCGGATATCCACCATGTCGACCTGGGGCAGGTTTGCGAGGACCTTGGGCGGCTGGACGGCACGGACAGGCTGACCGCCCTTGTTCGTGTCGCTCGGTTGTGCCCTGGGGGTGGCGGAAACGCCGGGCAGCAAGGCGAGGCTCTTGCGGATGATCGTATTCATGGTCTGTCTCCGTGCTTGCTGGACAGCCCCATTGAATACGCCACCGTCCCCGACCTCCAGCAACCAGGTTGGCCCAACAGGGACCGGCAAGGGTTGCGGCTCGCGCACTTGCGGTTGCGTCCACGCGGCTGCCTAGGGTCGCCTGCAGAGCCGTTTATCGGCCATCTGCCTTGAATGCCTCATGGAATTCCACGGTGCCCCGGGGAAGGTGCCCGTCCAGGGAAAGCGCAAAGAAGACCTCTTTAGGAACTCCCTCACAGACAAGCCCCGGAACATTCCGGAAACCGAAACGTTTGTAATACTCCGGATGTCCCACAAGGCAGCACCCTCCGGCACCCAGGGTTTTCAGGCGCGAGAGTCCCTCCCTTACCAGTGCGCTTCCGATGCCGCGCCGCTGGTATTCAGGCAGCACCGATACAGGACCGAGGCCGTACCAGTCCCAAGAGCCATCAGAGACTGTCACGGGGGAGAAGGCGATGTGACCAACCACTCGCCCCGCCGCTTCCGCCACAAGCGAGACGGTGAGCGCGCCCGCCGAGCGCAATGCGGCAATGATGAACTGCTCGGTGTGATTGCTGATTGCCAGAGTCTTGAACGCCGCCATTGTGACTTCCGCGATGGCGTCCACATCGGCCTCCGTTTCGTTCCTGATCAGCACCTCTTCCTTCACGGCGTCACCCCCCTTTCTACTTGGCCAACGCTCGCTGCCAGGCATTGTTTGGTTTCGCCATCGCGCCTCCACGCTTATTAATTTTCCAGGCACGGCGGTCATTCGTTGCGACTGAGATGACATCGAGCGCCGCCCTTGGGCATAGCTGCCGGCTTGCGATCTGCCCCAGCCACCGATGGTTTCAAGAGGGGACCTACAACCTTCTGGAGGCGCGCCTGTGTCCACGCGGGGTCGTCGTCCGCCCAGC
>JBJKSP010000368.1:0-8001 GCA_046703865.1 Thiobacillaceae bacterium | reverse complement strand
TAGCGGTGGAGCAGCTGTTCCAACTCGGGCGGAAGGGGCGCGTCCTCGTCCGGCTCGATGGCGCCCCCGCGCACCATCCGGGCCACCAGGCGAGACTGGATGGCCGCCTGCACCGACCCGAGGTTGGGGGGCTTGGGGAACTGGTCGTCGATGACCGCTTCCAAAACCCGGCTCAGGCCCTCGCTGGCGGTGGCCGCCACGAAGTCCGCGGCCGGCGCCTCCCCGCCGTACTCATCGATCAGTTCGTCCAGTTCCGTCAGCAGGGTCCGCACCGTGTCGGGGTGGAGCCGGTCCGCATCGTAGGCCTGGCCCGCCCTGCCCTGGGCCAATGCGGCCCGCACCGAGCCCAGGGTGACCAAGTCCAGCGCCTCGGTGAAATTGGCCCGGGATTCGAGGATTTCCGAGAGTTCGGGGCTAACCCGTTGAGCGGGATCATGTGTGCGCAGCATCATTCACCTCCTATCGTCCCTCGGTCTACCCGCCGGTTGCCGGCGGGTCGTCTCCTGTTTTCTTTTTAGCACCCTGCCAGGTATCCGGACGGCATGGCCTCCTGCATGGTTCGCCGCCCTGTATTGCAGCAATATCCACCCAATGACATGAGATTCGACTAACCTCTAAGCTTGGGTTTTCTCCCAAAACCTTGGTACGCCGGATGGGGGCAGGTCAAGGAAACCCGCCATCAGGAGCAAGTCTGCCCATGCTGTCGATTTCGCAGGAGAAACACCATGTACACACTCACCCACGGCCAGCCGACGCGCCAGTTACTCCTCGCCCAGGCGGTGCCCTTCGTCGCGTCCCTGTTGATCGCCGAGACCTTCTATCATTTCCACAGCTTCACCCTGGAATGCGTGGCCTTCCTGGCCACCTGGTACGGCCTGGACTGGCTGCGGGTGAAGATCTTCCGGCGCTGACGCGGATGGCCTAACGGGTCGCGGCGTAGATGGCGCCGGCACCCAGGGCGACCAGGCCGACGATGCTGAGGATGGTCACCACGATGGCCTCGGGCGGCCAGGCGATCGCCACCTTGCGCAGCACCACGTGCTTGTTCTGTTCCACCACCGTCTGCACGTCTGTGCCACTGCCGCTGACCGGGTCCTCGTTGGAGCTGATCACCGCCAGCACGCAGATATCCTTGTCCTCCCGGGGCACGTCCAGCTGCCAGGTCACCACCCGGGGGTGATCCGCCGGCAGAGTGCCCACCGTGATCTTGGGGCCCACTGCCTTCCAGGGGCTCGCTGGGGGCGGGTCGGTATCCGGAAAATCGCTCCAGAAGCTTGCCGGCAGGTCGGGGAAAGGGTCGCTGCCGCCCTTCAGTGCCCAGAACGCCCGCACGACCACGCCGGTGGCGGGCTGGGGTCCGCGGTTGGCCACCTGGATGTGGATGCGTGACTTCTTGCCCTGGTTGAAGTCGTCGTCGTCCAGTTGCTGGAAGCCGATGTAGTCCATGGGCGTGGCGCCGGTGTAGTCCTCGGTGCTGGACGGGTCCTCGAAGCCGCCGAAGGTCCGATCGGTATCCACCTTGATGTCCACCCCGCGCCACCACTCCACGGTGGCCGGCGGCGCCGTGGGGTCGGTGCCGCTGGCCGGGGTCTGGAAGCGGCCGATGTCGATGATGTTGTCGCGGATGTAGACCTCGGCGGTGGTCGCCGGCGCCGCCACCGGGTCGATGGGGCGCTCCCACACGCTCCGGCCCATGGTTCCCGCCCGCAGCAGGCCGGTGGGATGGAGCTGCAGATCCACCACCGCGGCGTTGGGCAGATCGTCCCGGAACGGCGCCCAGGATGTGCCCCCATCGGTGCTCTGGAAGACCCCCACGTGGCAGCCCAGGAAGATGCGCTGGGGGTCTGAGGGGTGAATCGCCAGGGCGTTGCAGAAGTTGAGCTCGTGGGGCAGATCCGGCTGGCCCGGGCCGAAGCTCACCGTCAGGCTGGCGGTGGCCAGCGGCGTCCATGACGGCGTGGCGGGGCTGAAATCCACCTTCCAGATGCGGCCGTGATCCACCCGTCGGGGCGCGATACTGTTCACGTAGTCGGAGCCGAAGGCCACATAGAGAGGGCGCGCCGCCAGGCCGGAACCGGCGGCGACCCTGGGCACCGCCAGGTCGGTGACCATGGCGCTGGGCACCGGAGGCGCCGGGATGGGCGGCTGGGAGGTGGCCGGGGTGGTCAGCTTCACGTCGCACAGGGACACGCCCCGGTCGAATCCCGTGTGGGTGAGCTGGAACACCTTGCCGTCATAGGTGCCCACGTAGATCACGTTGGAATCGTTGGGGTCCACGCAGATGGCGCTGATGCTGTTGGTGCCCAGGGCCTGGGCCCCGCCGGTGACCGAGAAGTCCCGCCCTGTGGCGTTGTCCCTCACCGCCCGCCAGGTGCGCCCCTGGTCGAAGCTGCGGTACAGGCGGGTGGTGCCCAGGAAGACGTTCTGGCTGTCGGGGACGGTGACGAAGGGCACGTAGAAGGGCAGATCCGACTCCACGATGCTGCCGTCGGGCTTGGCGTATTCGGTGGGATCGATGCCGTCTGTAACATGGCCCCACGAACCCGGCGCACCGGCCTGGTCGGAACGCTGGATGGCCTTGATGTCCCCGTCCTGGTAGTACACGTAGCTGTCGTACCAGACGGCGGGATTGGTCTGGTCCACGGCGCAGAAGAAGCCGTCGCCGAAATCCACCAGCTCCCAGCCCGGATTCCCGACGTAGCGCTGCATCCCGTTGTCCTGGGCACCCGCCAGGAGGACCGCCGGAGAGGAGGGATGCTGCATGATGGCGTAGTACTGGAGGGTGGCCAGGCCCCGGTTGCGGTGGCGCCAGATGGCGCCACCGTCGCTGGAGCGCCACACCCCCCCGTCGTTGCCGGCCCACACGATCTGGGGATCGGCGGCATCGAACAGCACCCCATGCTGGTCGGCGTGGATGGCCGGATTGCCGCTGCCCGAATCGCTCACCTTGTCCCAGTTCTGGCCCCCGTCGACGGAGCGCCACAGGCGTACCTCGCCGAAGATGAGGGTATCCTGGTCGGTGGGATGCACCGCCAGGGCCAGGTTGTACCAGCCCTGTCCCAGGTCGCTGCCGTTGTTGGGCAGCTTGCGCCGAACCCAGTTCCGGCCCCCGTCGGGGGAGCGGAACACGCCCACGAAACCGCCCGTGGCGGCGGCGATCACCGCGTACACCACCTGGGGATCGCTGGGTGCCACCGCCAGACCGATACGCGCCACGGTGCCCCCGGGCAATTGCCCGGCGCCGCCGGTAGGCAGGGGCTGGAAGGTACCGGAGGCGTCCCGGCGCCACACCCCGTTGCTCCACACCGCCGCCAGGATCTGGTCGCCGGCGCTGTCATGCACCCGGACCAGGCCCGAGATGTCCGGATCGAACAAGCCGTTGAAGCCGGCCCGGGTCCAGCTCGCCCCCTGGGTGGCGGAGATGAACAGGCCGCTGCTGGTGCCCAGCCACACGATGGGCGGATTGGCACCATTGGGCTCCAGCATCAGCACGTTGCTGCGCCGGGTACGGAAGCCGTCCGGGTCCCCCGGCACGAAGCCGGTGAAGCGCGACCAGGTGCCGCCGGCGGTGTCCAGGGCCAGCAGCCCCTGGCCGAACTGGATGCGCCCGCCCCGGTTGCCTTCACCGGTGCCGACGTAGAGGCGGTGATTGGCGGCGTCCATGACCATGGCGCCGATGGCCAGGGTGGGCTGGTCGTCCCCCAGGGGGGTCCAGGTCACGCCCTGGTCGGCGGTGCGCCACACCCCGCCGCCCGCGGTGCCCACGTAGAGGGTGGCACCGTCCTGGGCGAAGCACGTGACCCGGCCCGACACGGGGGCCCGGTCGTTGGAATCGATGAGCTGCCCGTCGATGACGCAGTCCGGGCCGAGGGGGGTCCACGCGTTGGCAGCCATCAGCCGTCCCCTTCCTGCTGGATGGGACGCAGCCGCAGCCAGCCTTCGGTGCCGATGGGCGGATCCTGGGGCAGCAGCGCGTCCTGGGTGGCGTGGGTCACCGGCAGGTTCTCCCACTCGGTGACGCTCTTCCTGTGATCCCAGCTCCAGGTGCCGTGCAAATGGGCCGCCACCGGCATGCGGATCTGCTTGGGATCCACCATCACCGGCCCGAAGCGGAAGGTGGGCGACAGGCGGGCCAGGGCGGCGTCGGTCCAATCCCGCCGCAGGCCCACCTCTTTGCGGGGCAGGATGCCCGAAGTGACGTGGACCAGGGTGTTGGGCTCCAGCAGCAGGGTCAGCCGCACGTCCTGGTTGGGCCGCACCAGGATGATGCCGCTCTCGTCGATGTAGGGATGGGTGACCGGATCGGCGGCGGCATCGCTGCCCGCCGTGGCGGCGTAGGCGGCCACCTGCTCGACCCCCTGAAGATAGCCCTGGCCCTGGCCGAAGGCCCGTGCCAGCTCGGCAGAGGCCGAGGCGGTGCAGTGCAGGCCGCGGTAGTCGTCATTGACGAAATAGCCCAGGAGCCCGTCCTGCCATTGGGCCAGCGCCCCCAGGCGCACCGGGAACACCGCCTGGGCCGCTGCCTGCGGATCCACCGGCTCCTGCACCTCCAGGCGCAGCACCGCCCGCAGCACCACCACGGGATGGCCCACCAGCAGGGCCAGGTGCTCCTCGCCCTGGTGGCCGAAGGGATCGGTGGTCCAGCGGGTGGTGTCCACCGCCCGCATCAGGGCCCTGAGCGCCGTGTCGTTGCGGGCATCGGCCGGATCCAGCCCGGCGTCGGCCACGCCCCAGTCGATGAGGCCCTGGGCCAGGTCGGCCAGGAAGGGGTTGGGGACGGCCTGTTGCGGCGAGCTGCCCACGGTGGACGGGGCGCCGGGCGCGTCCTCCCACACGATGCCGCCCCGCTCGTCCCGGCGCACCACACCCACGTCGGTGCCGTCGGCATCGAAGAACAACAGGGCGTCGTCCAGGTGGTTGGGCATCAGATAGCCGCACACCGGGCTGATGGCCTCCTCCCTGTCGGTGGCGGTGCGCGCCTCGTCCGGCCCCCCGGCGGCATCGGTGAAGCGCAGCCACAGGCGCGAGGGGCTGGTGAGGCGCGGCGGCAGGGCCAGTAGCTCGGGCCGCCCGGTGACCTCCAGGGGCTCGCTGCGGGTGATCCTGGCCGGGTCTGCGGCGGCCGAGGCGCTGGAGCCGGCCAGGTCCAGCACCTGCCCGAAGCCGTCCACCACCCGCAGGCGCAGGATGCGCAGGAAGCCCCCACGCAGGGCGAAGAAAGGCGAAGGCACGTCACCGTCGGCGGGGACGCTCTCTCCGTCCGCGGCGTAGCCCCCGCGCAGGGCCAGGTTGAGGCCCTCCAGGCCGCCGGTGAGCACGTCCATCCGCTCCAGGGTGCCGGCCACGTCCGCCAGGGCCGCCCGCTCCTGGGCGTCCAGCCCGGCGTCGCTGCCGGCATTGATCACCACGCTGCCGATGCGCCGGCTCACCTGCTCGCCGATCTGGCTGGCATAGGCCATGACCCGGGTGGTATCCACGCTGCCGCCGCCCCCGCTCTTCAAGGCCTCGTCCAGGCTGCGGCGGATGGCCCCCGCCAGGGTCTGGCCGGCGCCGGCCGAGAGGGCGCTGCGCCCTTCCAGCACGATGGGAGTGACGCTTCCGCCGGGGGGCACCTGGGGCGCCGACTCGTCGTAGTCCACCTCCCCCAGCTCCCAGTCCCCGCGCCCGCCCGGCGACGGGGTGTATTCCACCCGCCAGTCCAGATGCAGGGGATTCCATGGGCGCGCCGGGATGTTCACCGCCACCGGCGAGGGCAGCAGGCCCGAATAGGGCGAAAGGCTCACCACCGCGGCATGGTCCACCCGGGGATCCCGCAGGGACCACAGTGAGGTCTGGTGCACCATCACCGTCTCGGCCTGGGCGCGCCGGGTGGCGACGGCGATGCGCGCAGTGCCGAGTCCCGTGCTGACCATGGCATCGGCGGAACCGGGGTCCAGCAGGACGGTTTCCGCCAAGAGCTCCTCGCATTCCGGCGGAACGCTGCCGTTCGTGACCCCCCGGTCCAGGATGTCCTCACCGTTGAGGGTGCGCCCAAATCTGGCGGAACGGTAGTCCTTCACCACCGATCCGGTGACACGCACCCCCAGGGTGCCGTCGGCGTTGAAGCGCCCGTCGCCCCCGTAGTGATAGGGCCGCTTGATGCCCTCCAGCACGATCACCGGATCCACCGGCCGGTAGAGGCGCGGCAGGGGCCGTTCGTGGTCCGCCCAGCGTCCCGGCTTGTAGGCCGAGGCCTTCCCCGACAGGCCCAGGCGGGAGAGGGTCTCGGCGGCCCGCCCGGCCATCACGGCGGACTCGGCCTGGAGCATCTTCCCATCGTAGCGCAGGGCCTCCATTTGGACCTGGGGCGCACCCGTGGCCCGGCTGCGGGCCCGGGCGGCGGCGGCCTTGCGCGCCTTGGCCTCGCCGCCGAGGAAGAACTCCTTCACGCCGCGCCCGGTCTGGCTGCGCTTGCGGTAGTAGCGGGAGAACACGCCGGGGCCGGAAACCTTGGCATTGGGCTCCCGCGGAGGCTCGCCGATGGGCGGTTCCCACACCCGCTCGGTGACGGTGCCGCCGGGCAGGGACATGAAGCCGCTGGCATGCAGGCGCACGTCGATGCGGGCGCGCCCGTCCGGGTGGTCCAGCTCCGACAGGGCGCCCAGTTGGTAGGCCTGCACCAATCGGGTCTGGGCGGCGTTGCCGGTGCGTTGGGCGACCAGGGTCGCCAGGCCCTCGGACAGGGTGGTGCCCATGCCCACGTTGACGGTGGACGCCGCCGGCGGCCCCCCCACCTCCCCGTCCAGCACCCCGGAAGGCGAGGAGTTCCAGCCCACGCCGGGCCAGCCCAGCCCCACCACCGCGCCGTGGCACAGGGTATGGCGCGGCCACCACACGGCCTGGGCGAGCTTCACGCCCTCGGCCACCGCATTCATCCTGCCCCCCAGGACGGCGTCCTGGGTGCCGGTGACCCGCCGCGCCGTCTTGGCGCTCAACTGCACGTCCATGCCCAGGTCGGTCAGGGTCTCGGAATGGCGTACGGCCTTGCCCTGGGCCTCGCGAAAGGCGTGCTCCGGCAGGCTCCAGCCGAAGTCCCGCAGGCGCGCCTCGAAGTCCGCCTGGGAGCGGATGTCCGGATCGGCCAGGGGATCCAGGTCGTCGTCGGCATACCAGCCGCACACCAGGTAGGCCACCGGCCCGGCCGCCACGTCGGCCAGGTCGTCGTGGAAGGCGAATCGGTTTTCCACGTTGTCGAAATACCCCACCCAGTTGAGCTGCCCGGGCCCGGTCACGGTGGTGGCGGCGATGCCGTCGTTGGCCTCGGTCTCCACCCACTTGTCCAGCTCCACCGGCGCCGCGTCCGGTCGGTCGGCCCGCAGCACCCAGCCGCGCAGGGTGCGCCGGCGCGGGTCCCGCGGCGAGGGGAAGAGGCGCAGCACCAGCCAGCGGTCCGGCAAGGCCGGGAAGCGGATCGGCCCGTCCGGGTCGTCTTTGGCCTTGAGGCCCTTGGCCAGGGCATCGGGGGGCGCCCACATGAGATAAGCGCCGGGGGCGCGGGGCGCCGCCAGCTCGGCGAAGGGGGGCGGCGGGCGCAGCTGGCCGCCGGCGTCGGCCGCCAGCCCGCATTGGGCCCAGGTGCCCCCGGCCTTGCGCACCATCAGCACGTCCAGATGCACGGGCACCAGCACCCGGGGGTCCCGGGGCAGGGTCGGCGACCAGGTGGCCGCCTCCTGCAGGGAGACCCCGTGGGCGGCATTGATGCCGAAGGCGATGCGGGAGGCGGAGCTCATTTGACGATGTCCTCGAGCAGGGTCTTGAGGCCCGGGTCCCCGGCCTTGGCAATGACCTGGAAGTCGGCCACGTAGCGGCCGGTGCCCTGGTACTGGGGACGCGCGCCGTCGCCCTGGAAGCGCTGGCGCCAGGGCCGGTTGAGCAGTTCCACCGCCATCGCCCCGGCGCCGTTCATCACCGGCATGGCCGGCGACCCGGTCCGGGCCTCCTCCAGGCGGCGGCGCAGTTCCG
>JBJKSP010000367.1:0-9356 GCA_046703865.1 Thiobacillaceae bacterium | reverse complement strand
ACCTGGAGGTCGCTCCTACAATACGCGCCACGCGGTATTGGACTCTCGGATCAGTAACACTAATTGCGCCCAAATCGCCCCCGGCCCCCTTCAAACAATTCAACCTGGGGGTTGCTACGACAAATGCGCGTCTGCCGCGCTTTGCGCCTCACATCCATCGCATTTTCGTGGCAACGCATGGGTGAAATTAGTGTTAACAGGCCCTAATCCCCGCCCGCAGGCGCCTCACGCCTTTGCTGCCAGCAGGCTCAGCAGGAAGGTCTGGGCCTCGAAGGCCTTGCCGCGCCGGGCACGGCGCCGGTAGCTGCCGTCGGGCTGCATCTCCCAGGCCTTGACGTTGTCCTTCAGGTAGGGCTTGAGGCTCTCGTTGATGACGCGGCGCTTGAGCTTGGGGTCCAGGATGGGGAACCCGGTCTCGATGCGGCGGAAGAAGTTGCGGTCCATCCAGTCGGCGCTGGCCAGATATACGTCTTCCCTGCCGCCGTTGTAGAAATAGAAGACCCGGTGGTGTTCCAGGAATCGGCCCAGGATGGAGCGTACCCGGATGTTGTCCGACACCCCGGGCAGGCCCGGTTTCAGGGCACACACGGCCCGAACGACCAGATCGATCAGTACCCCGGCCTGGGAGGCCTCGTACAAGGCGGCGATGATCTTGGGCTCCAGCACGGCGTTCATCTTGGCCGTGATGATGGCCTTCTCGCCGTTGCGCGCCCGTTCAGCCTCGTTGCGGATGGCCTGGACGAGCCGGGAGTGCATGGTGAAGGGGGACTGGAGCAGATAGGTGTGCTCGCCCGCGTCGCCCAGTCCGGTGAGCTGCTGGAACACGTCGTTGACGTCCTGGCACAGTTCCGCATTGCAGGTCATGAGGCCGAAGTCGGTGTAGAGGCGGGCGGTACGGGCATGGTAGTTGCCCGTGCCCAGGTGGGCGTAGCGCTTGAGCCCGCCATTCTCGCGCCGGACCACCATGGCCAGCTTGGCGTGGGTCTTGTAGCCCACCACGCCGTAGACCACGTGGGCGCCGGCCTTCTCCAGCTGTTCCGCCCAGTTGATGTTGGCCTCCTCGTCGAACCGCGCCAGGAGTTCCACCACCGCCGTGACCTCCTTGCCCCGCTGGGCGGCGGCGATCAGGGTGCGCATCAGCTCGGAGTCTGTCCCGGTGCGGTAGACGGTCTGCTTGATGGCCAGCACGTTCGGATCCTCGGCGGCCTGGCGGATGAAGTCGATGACCGGCTGGAATGACTGGTAGGGGTGGTGCAGCAGGATGTCGCCGGCACGGATGGCCTCGAACATGTCCGTCTGCTTGTCCAATTTCGCCGGCATGCCGGGGGTGAAGGACGGGTACTTGAGGTCGGGCCGCTCCACCCGGTCCGGCACCGTGATCAGGCGCACCAGGTTCACCGGGCCGCGCACCTGGTAGAGATCGTCCCGGTCCAGGTTGAACTGCCTGAGCAGGAAATCGGCCATCTCGTCGGGGCAGCTGTCCGCCACCTCCAGCCGCACCGCATTGCCGTAGTGGCGGTGGGGCAGTTCCCCCTGGAGCTGTTCGCGCAGATTCTTGTTTTCTTCCTCGTCCACGAACAGGTCTGAGTTCCGGGTCGCCCGGAACTGGTAGCACCCCTGCACCTGCATGCCGGAGAAGAGCTCGCCCACGTGGGCGTGGAGGATGGAGGTGAGGAACACGAAGCCGTATTCGCAGCCGGCCACCTCGGCAGGGAGCTGGATCACCCTGGGCAGGGACCGGGGTGCCTGGACCACCGCCTTGCCGGAACTGCGGCCGAAGGCGTCCTTGCCCGACAGCTCGACGGCGAAGTTGAGGCTCTTGTTGAGCACGTTGGGGAAGGGGTGGGCGGGGTCCAGACCGATGGGGGTGAGCACCGGCATCAGCTCGTTGAAGAAATACTGCCGGATCCATTCCACCTGTTCCTCGTTCCAGTGGGTACGGCGCAGGAAGCCGATCCCCTGTTGGGCCAAGGCGGGCAGAACCTCCTCATTGAGCACGTCGTACTGTCTGGCCACCAGGGCATGGGCACGCCTGGCCACCTCCCGGAAGGTCTGGCGGGGGGTGAGCCCGTCCGGGCTGACGTGATCGGGTCTCAGGCGCATCTGTTCCTTGAGCCCGGCGACCCGGATCTCGAAGAACTCGTCCATGTTGCTGGAGGTGATGCACAGAAAGCGCAGCCGTTCCAGCAGCGGCGTGGTGGGGTCCTCGGCCTGGGCCAGCACGCGCCAGTTGAACTCAAGGATGCCCAGTTCGCGATTGATGAGGTGTTCGCTGAGTGGGAGGGGGCTCATGGGAATGTGACAGCGTGGTTTCGGGCGCGATGCTACCCTGAAAGCGCTGTCTCCATCTATCCTGGCTTCGGTCATGGAAATCGAAATCAAACTGGCCCTGGCCGAACGCGAGGCCGCCCGTTTCAAACGCCATCCCAGGCTCAGGGGGCTCAAGCCCGAGCGGCGACGCCTCTACAGCCTGTATTACGACACGCCGGATTGCCTGCTCCAGCAGCGCGGGGTGGCGTTGCGTCTGCGCAGGGTGGGTTACCACTGGGTGCAGACGGTGAAGGCACAGGCGGAGGCCACCGGCGTCCTGACCCGGCGCCCAGAATGGGAAACCCAGGTCACCGGCAACCGCCCGGACCTGGCCGTGCTGCCGGAAGAGGCGGGGGGGCTGATCCCGGAGAAGGCGGTCCGGCGGCTCGTCCCCGTCTTCGAGACCCGGTTCGCACGCACCACCTGGCAGGTCCGCCAGGGCCAAGGGGAGATCGAGGTGGCCCTGGATCAGGGGGCCATCCGGGCCGGCGAGCGGGAATGGCCCGTCTCGGAGGTGGAGCTGGAACTGAAGGCCGGCCCGGTGGGGACGCTGTTCGAGCTGGCGGACGCCCTGCTCTCCGATCTGCCCTTTCAGCTCGAACCCAGGAGCAAGGCCTATCGGGGCTATCAGCTGGCCGGCGGCCTCCAGCCGGCCCCGGTCAAGGCCGGCGTCCCCGCCCTTCATGCCGGCATGCCGGCCCGTGCCGCCTACGCCGAGCTGGCACAGGCCTGCCTTGGCCAGTTCGGAGCCAACGTGCCCGGGTTCCTGCGGGGCGACGACGTGGAATTCCTGCATCAGATGCGGGTGTCCATGCGCCGCCTGCGGGCGCTGGCGGGCCTGACGCGCTTCATGGGTCTGGAAAGGCCGGTCTGGGTCGAAGAATTGCGCTGGCTCATGGGCGAACTCTCCCCGGCCCGGGACTGGGACGTCCTGGTCACCGAGACCCTGCCCCGGATCGCCTCCGCGTTGCCCGACCCCCATGTCCTCGACGTCCTCGCCGGTCGGGCCGGGACCCTGCGCTCCGAGGCCCATGAGCGGGCAGGCCGGGCGGTGTCTTCCACCCGCCTGGTCCGGCTGTGGCTCGCCGTGGAGCGTGACCTGGCGGCCCTGGAGGCATCCGGCCCGGATACCGAGGCATGGGCCGGCGAGGCGTTGAAGAGGCGCTATCGGAGCCTGTGTCGCCTCGGTCATCATGTGGGCAGGATGGATGCGGCCGAGCGCCACGCCCTGCGCATTGCGGGCAAGAAGCTGCGCTACGCGGGGGAATTCTTTTCCGGCCTGCATCCCAAGGGCAGCCGCCGGTTCCTGTCAGCCCTGTCCGATCTGCAGGACCTGCTGGGGGCGCTCAACGACGCCGCCGTCACCTCGCATCTTCTGTCCCAGGCCGGGGAAAGGGACGGCCCGGACATCCTGGAGCCCATCGGCGTGGTGATCGGATACCTGGCCTGTGAATCCGGCATGCGCCTCAGGGAACTGGAACAGGACTGGCAGGCCTTTCACGACATCAAGCCCTATTGGCCGTCGGGCCGCCATTCCGCCTCCGGCCACCAGGCCCACTGAGCGGCTGGTCGTTTTTCGGGAATCCAGCGTGGAAAGAGGGCAGCCGACTTGACGCGTCAGCGGCATGCCCGTCTTTGAAACGGTGCCCGATTCAGGCGTGTCTATACATTGGGACGGGAGCCCTCATGCCGAGCGCTTGATGAAGGCTTGACCAGCATGTCAGAGGCCAGCTCCTGTCTTCGTTAAGTATTTCCTATTCGGCCTTTGCCTTATGCCAAAGGTTATACGATTTATTCCAAAAGTATAATAATAACTTAATGATTTAATTGCTAAAAGATAGCATCCGTAATTAATGGTAATGTGCTCCTAGGAAGACAAGAACGATAGATCGGACCGCAGGTCATTAGACCGAGAGGGAACGGCAATGCAGACGATCTTGGTAGTCGATGACATGCCCGAGAATCTGACGGTGATCGGGGGGCTGCTCCAAGACGAGTATCGGGTTCGGGTTGCAAATTGCGGGGCGCGCGCCTTGCAGGTTGCCCGGACAGATCCCAGGCCAGATCTGATCCTGTTGGACGTGATGATGCCGGGGATGGACGGCTATGCCGTCCTTGAGCAACTGCACGAGGAACCCGGTTGCCGCGAGATCCCGGTGATCTTCGTCACTTCTCGGGACAGCACCGAAGACGAGGAACGCGGCCTGCGTCTGGGGGCCGTGGACTATATCACCAAGCCCATCAAGCCACCCATCGTGCTAGCCCGAGTGCGCGCCCACCTGGAGCTCAAGCTGGCGCATGATCTGCTCAGGGACCAGAACGCCTACCTGGAAGCCGAGATTGCCAGGCGCCTGGGCGAGAACCAGCTCATTCAGGACGTGAGCATCCATGCCCTGGCCCGCCTGGCCGAGATGCGCGACTCCGAGACCGGCAACCACCTGCGTCGCACCCAGGCCTATGTCCGCGCCCTGGGCAAGAAACTCCGCGCCCACCCCAGGTTCGCCGACTTCCTCACCGCCCGTACCATCGAACTGCTGGCCAAGTCGGCCCCCCTGCACGACATCGGCAAGGTGGGCATCCCGGATTACATCCTGCGCAAACCCGGCAAACTCACCCCGGATGAATGGGAAATCATGAAGACCCATGCGCGGCTCGGCAGCGACGCCATCGAACAGGCTGAGCGGGATATCGAGCGGCCAGTGGAATTCCTGACTCTGGCCAAGGAGATCGCCCACTGGCACCACGAACGGTGGGACGGAGGCGGCTATCCGGACGGACTGGCGGGGGAAGCCATCCCCATCGGCGCGAGGCTGATGGCCCTGGCGGATGTCTTCGATGCAATCATCTCATCGCGTGTCTACAAGCCCTCCTACCCCTTCGAACAGGCCCGGGACATCATCGCAAACGAGCGAGGGCGCCAGTTTGATCCGGATGTCGTGGATGCCTTTTTGTCGATTTACGGGGATTTCGTCGCCATCGCCAGGCGCTACGACGATACCAAGAGCGACGCGGCGGAGGGCGATGCCGGACGACCCGGAAGGGACATGGCCGCATGATCCCGTGCGCGGTTCAGGGAGAGTCGCCATATACGATAGCGCCAAACCCAGTGACCGGGGCGGGGGCGGGACATGACTACGGACCGCCGCTCCACGCCGAACCCACCTGAGGCCGGGACAGACCGGACCACCCGGGCCGCCATCCTCAGGGCCGTCTTGATCTATGCCGCATGCGCGGCCCTGTGGATACTGGCTTCCGACCGGCTGCTGGGGATGTTCATCCACGATCCCGCCAACCTCGCCTTCGCCGGCACCCTCAAGGGTTGGCTCTTCGTGGGCGTCACCGCCCTGCTGCTGTATCTGCTGCTGCGACGCTACGCCCGAAGGTCCTTCCCTGAAACGATTGGGCAGCAGGCCGGCCCATGGCCGGAAACCGAGCCGGCGGGCGGCGGAGCCCGGCCCCTGATCCTGCCCTTGAGCCTGATGGGTGTCGTCATCCTCGCCCTCATCGCCGGAATCATCGACTATACCGTCGGTATCGAGAAGAAGACCGTAATGGCACGGCTCCAGGCCATTGCCGACCTCAAGACCCGCGAGATCGCAAACTGGCTGGAAGAGCGAACGGACGACGCCCGTTTTGCCCAGACCAGTCGCTACTGGAACCAGCTCTATCGCCGCTGGCGCCAGACCGGCGACACCGCCAGCCGAGATGAACTGATCGCCCGACTCCGGGGGTATCGCAAGTACCACGGGTTCCAGCATGTCCTGTTGCTCGACGGACAGGCCCGGCCCCTGTGGGATTCGGACGGTACGCATCCTGTCGTCGAACCGACATTGCGTGCCGCCGCCCTTCAGGCCGCCGCCGGGAATCAAATGAAGCGTTTGGGTCCCTATCGCGATGCCTCCGGCCGGGTGCACCTGGATTTCATCTCACCCGTGCAGGCGCCGGACGGGCGACCAGGACTGATCGTCGTTCTGGATGCCTCTCCCGAGCATTATCTCTATCCCACCCTGCGGAGTTGGCCCGTGCCCAGCGCCACCAGCGAATCCCTGCTGTTCCGTCGCGATGGCGACAGCGTGCTGTTCCTCAACAACGTGCGCTTTGGTCATGGCACGGCGCTCAAGCTGCGTGTGCCCCTGACGGCGGGCAAGGTGCTGGCCGTGCAGGCAGCGCTGGGCGAGGTTCGGCTGGGTCAACGCGTGGAGGGGACGGACTACCGGGGCATACCGTCGGTCGGGGTAGTGCGGGCCATCCCGGGCACGGACTGGTTCCTGGTGGCCAAGATGGACAAATCGGAGTTTTACGCCCATGCCGCCCGAGACTCCGCCATGATCGGCCTGGCGGGCCTGCTGTTCCTGTTCACCGCCGGGATCTTGTTCTTCCTCTACCGCCAGCGGCAGGAACTGGAGTTCTCCCGGCGGGTGCGCCAGACCCAGGCGGAGCGACTGCGTGCCATGAGGCTGCTGGCCAGCATCGCGGACGGCTCCACCGACGTGATCTACGCCAAGGATGCCGAAGGCCGCTATCTCCTGTTCAACCGCGCAGCGGCACAGGTCACGGACAGGACGCCGGAAGAGGTGTTGGACCGGGACGATACGGCGATCTTTCCGCCGGACCAGGTCGAAGCCGTCCGGGCCAATGACCGTCGGGTGATGGAGGAGAACCGTTCCATCACCTTCGAGGAGGAGGTCAGCACGGCGGGCGGGAAGACCACCTTCCTGGCCACAAAGGGGCCCATACACGACACCGGGGGCAAGGTGGTCGGGATGTACGGCATCTCCCACGACATCTCCGCGCGCAAGCAGGCAGAGGAGGCCCTCCGGGAGCGTCTTCGCATACAGGAGCAACTGGCCCGGGTCGCCGACACGGTACCCGGCCTGATCTGCTCGTTCCGGCTGAAGCCGGACGGCAGCCTGTGCATGCCCTATGCGAGCCCGGCCATGCGCGGGGTCTACGGCTTCGAGCCGGGCGAGATGGCGGAAGACGCCTCGCCCTTGATCGAGAGGATCCATGCGGAGGATCTGGGGCAGTTCTGGAAGGACATCGCGGACTCCGCTCACAACCTCGCTCCCTGGCACGCGGTCTACCGGTGGTGGCATGCCCAGAAGGGGGAAGTCTGGATCGAAGGCCAGGCCGTACCCCAGCGCGAGGCCGACGGCAGCACCCTCTGGCACGGTTTCATCCAGGACGTGACCGAACGCAAGCGGGCCGAGATGGCGCTGCGGGAGAGCGAGGCGACCTACCGCGCCCTGTTCGACAACATGCTGAACGGCTTCGCCTACTGCCGCATGCTGTTCGAGGACGAGCAGCCGGTCGATTTCGTCTATCTCAGCGTCAATGAGGCCTTTGAACGTCTGACCGGCCTGAAGGACGTGGTCGGCCGCAAGGTCACAGAGGTCATTCCGGGCATCCGGGAGGACGATCCGGAACTGTTCGAGAGGTATGGCAGGGTGGCTACGACCGGTCGGCCCGAACGCTTCGAGGTGTACGTGGAGGCCCTGAGGATGTGGTTCTGGGTCTCCGTATACAGCCCCCAGGCCGAACACTTCGTGGCCGTGTTCGACGTTATCACTGAACGCAAAGAAGCGGAGATCGCTCTTCGCAAATCCAAGGACCTGCTCCAGGCCGTCGTGGAGAACGTGCCTGTCCGCATCTTCTGGAAGGACCGAAATTTGCGGTATTTGGGCTGTAATACCCGGTTCGCCGAAGATGCCGGTTTCTCCGGCCCGGACGAACTGGTCGGGAGGAGTGATTACGAAATCGGGTGGGTGGCCCTGGCCGAGTCGTACCGTGCCGACGACAGGGCCGTGATGGACTCGGGTGTTCCCAAGCTCGATTTCGAGGAGCCGCAGACAACGCCGGAGGGTCGGACCATCTGGCTGCGGACTTCCAAGGTTCCGTTGCGCAATGAGCGCGACGAAGTCATCGGCGTCCTGGGTATGTACGAAGACATCACTGAACGCAGGGCAGCCGCAGACGCCATGCGCGAGAAGGACGCGTTGTTGCGGGAGATGGGCTCCATCGCCCATATTGGGGCATGGGAATTCGATCCCGGCACGGGGCGCGGTACCTGGACCGATGAGGTGGCCAGGATCCATGAAGTGGACCCGGCCCGAAACACCGGTGTCGAATTCGGCCTCAGCTTCTTCCATGGGGAATGGCGGGAGAAGATAGAGGGCGCCGTGCGCGAGGCCGTGGAGCCCGGCAAACCCTATGACCTGGAACTGCAGCTGGTGACGGCCCGAGGCAATCCAAAATGGGTGCGGACCATAGGCATGCCGATCAGCAAGGATGGTCGCGTCACCAAGGTACGCGGCACCATCCAGGACATCACGGACCGCAAGCTGGCCGCCGACGCGCTGCGCGAAAGCGAGGAGCGGCTGCAACTATTCATCAAACATGCGCCGGTCTCCCTGGCCATGTGCGACAGGGACATGCGCTACATGGCGGTGAGCCGTCGCTGGATGGATGACTATGCTCTCGGTGACCGGGACATCCTGGGGCAGTCGCACTACGAAATCTTTCCAAACATGCCGGAGCGGTGGAAGGAAGCGCATCGGCGCTGTCTCGCCGGCGAGGTGATCCGGGCCGAGGAAGATCCATTCGAGCGTATCGACGGTAGCGTCCAATGGTTGCGCTGGGAGGTTCGGCCCTGGTTCAAAAGCGACCGCTCGATCGGCGGCATTGTGCTCTTTACCGAGGACATCACCGAGCGCAAATCCGCCCGGGATCAGCTTAACAAGCTCTCCATGGCCGTGGAGCAAAGCCCGGAGAGTATTGTCATCACCAACCTTGATGCCCAGATCGAATATGTGAACGAGAGCTTTGTCCGGGTGTCCGGCTACAGCCGGGAGGAAGTGATCGGTCGGAACCCGCGCATCCTCCAGTCCGGCAAGACGCCGAGGGAAGCCTACGATGCCTTGTGGGGTGCTTTGATCCAGGGCCGCCCCTGGAAAGGCGAGTTCATCAACAGGAAGAAAGATGGCAACGAGTACATAGAGTTAGCCATCGTCACTCCCATTCGACAGTCGGACGGGTGCATCACCCAC
>JBJKSP010000366.1:0-6527 GCA_046703865.1 Thiobacillaceae bacterium | reverse complement strand
CTACCTGCTGAAGGGACATGATCCGGAGATACCCACCATAGAAATTTGACAACACCGGTCCCGCCACCAGGCGGCCGTAATACTCCCAGCCTTTCGGCTCATCCACCATGACCGCGACGATTAAGCGTGGATTGGAGGCCGGGGCCATGCCCACGAAAGAGGCGATGTATTTGGTGGGCGAATATTTACCGTTCACCAGCTTGTGGGCGGTACCGGTCTTTCCCGCGACCCGGTAGCCCATGACCCGGGCGAGGGGTGCGGTGCCGCCGTCCTGAGTGACGAGTTCAAGCATGCCTCGCATTTCCCGGGCAGTCTTGGCGGACATGATCCTCTGACCGATCACCGCGTCGCGCCGCTTGAGCACCGTGAGCGGCATCAGCACCCCGTCGTTGGCGAACGCGGTGTAGGCCCGTGCCAGTTGGAGCAGGCTCACCGAAATGCCCATGCCAAAGGCCATGGTCGCCTTCTCGATGGGACGCCACTCCTGGTAGGGGCGGACGAGTCCTCCGGTTTCCCCGGGCAGGCCGGATTTGGGTGGCGAACCGAAACCGGCATGGATGAGCATGTGCCAGTAGTCTTCCGACCGGGTATCCAATGCGATCCGTGCGGCGGCCACGTTGCTGGAGACCTGGATGGTCTGGGCCACGCTGATGATGCCCTTGGGATGTACATCGGAGATGCGTTTGTCGCCGATGTAGTAGTAGCCGGGCCCGGTGTCGATGCGTGTATTTGGCGTGACGATGCCGTCTCCCAGGGCCGTGGAGACCAGGAAGGGCTTCATGGTGGACCCCGGTTCGTAAGCGTCGGTGACCGCCCTGTCCCGTGCCCGATTGAGGGTCATGGTAGCCCGGTTGTTGGGGTTGTAGGAGGGGACGTTGGCCAGGGCCAGGATCTCCCCCGTCTTGGCGTTGAGGACCACGATAGAACCGGCCTTGGCCTTGTGCTGGATCACCGCTCGGAGCAATTCCCGATAGGCCAGATACTGTATCTGCAGGTCGATGGAGAGGGTGAGATTGTTACCGGGTTTGGGCAGGCGCAACAGGTCCAGGTCCTCGATGATGTTGCCCTTGCGGTCCACGACCACCCGCTTGAGGCCGGGTTCGCCCGACAGCCAGGTGTTGTAGGCCAGTTCGAGACCCTCGATGCCTTTGTCCCCCACATTGGTGATGCCCAGCACCTGGGCCATGACCTCGCCGGCGGGATAGTAGCGGCGGAATTCCGGCATGTCGTGTAGTCCCTTGATGCCCAAGTCGAGGGAGGCCTGGGCCACGTCGGGTGCGATCAGCCGTTTGATGAAGACGAAGCGCTTGTCCTTCTCGGCGAAACTCTTGTCCAGTTCCGAGGGGGTCATCTGCAGATGACTGGCCAGGGCCTTGATCTGCGCGTGTGTCGCCAAAGCTTCATGGGGGTTCAGCCACAGGCTTTCCACGGGGGTGCTCACGGCCAGGGTCTCTCCGCGGCGGTCCAGGATCATTCCGCGGTGAGCGGGGATCGTGACCACGCGGTTGATCCGTTTTTCACCCTGGTCTGTCAGAAAATCCGTCTGCCATGCCTGCAGATAAGTGGCACGCAAGGTCAGGGCCACGAATCCTCCGAAGATGAACGTTGTCACCAGACGCATGCGCCAACGCTGCAGATCCAGTCTGAGGAGGGGGTTGCCCTTCCCGTTGACGATGCGGGTACGCCTCTTCACGGATGCGGCTCTTCGGGAAGACGCAGCAGGAAGACCCTGGAGGGATCCGGAACAGACATATGGAGCTGATTGCGCGCCACGACCTCCACACGCGTGTGCATCGCCCACGTGCTTTGTTCCAGCAGCAGACGTCCCCATTCGATGTCCAGGGCACGGCTGCGCGCCTCCGCTTTTTGGATCTTCACAAACAAGTCGCGCGCCTCATGGCGCGCCGTGACGACCGAGATGGCGCAACCCAGCAGGACTAAAAACAAGAGCAGGTTGAGTCTCAGCATGTACCCTCCCGGCGCTCTGCCACTCGAAGTACGGCGCTGCGGGCCCGCGGGTTGGCACGGGTCTCCTGCTCTGACGGACGGATCGGTTTACCGATTACCCGCAATCTGCCATGGGGCAGTTCACGGTCCTTAAGAGGAATCTCGGCAGGGATAGCCGGACCCCGGGATTCGTCGCGCATGAACTGTTTGACCAAGCGGTCTTCCAGGGAGTGAAAGCTGATCACCGCGAGCCGCCCTTTCGGCCTGAGCAGGCCGACGGCCTGGGGGAGCGCCTGAGCCAGTTCCTCAAGCTCCCGGTTAACGAAAATCCGGACAGCCTGAAACGTCCTGGTCGCCGGGTGCTGACCACGCTCCCGCGTGCGCACCGCCTGCGCCGCAATTCCGGCCAGTTGTCCGGTGGTAACGATCGGCGCGCGGTTTCTTGCCGTGACAATCGCCCTTGCAACCTGCTTAGCAAACCGCTCTTCGCCATACTCGCGGACCACCTGCGCGATTTCATCCTCATCGGCCGTGCCCAGCCATTCCGCCGCGGTCATGCCGCGGGTCGTATCCATGCGCATGTCCAGGGGGGCATCGTGTCGGAAGCTGAACCCCCGTTCGGGCGTGTCCAGCTGAGGGCTGGATATACCCAGATCCAGCAGGATGCCGTGTGCCTGTCCGATGCCATGGGCATGGGACGCCTTTGCCAATTGGCCGAAGGCTGCATGCGTGATATGGAATCTTGCGTCCTGCCAATGCCGTCCCGTCTCGACGGCCTCGGGATCGCGGTCCAGGGCCAGCAGGCGCCCGTCCGGCCCGAGCCGGTCCAGGATGGCCCGGCTGTGCCCTCCCCTGCCAAAGGTGGCGTCGATGTATATGCCGTCGCTGTTGATGTTCAATGCCGCCACAACCTCTTCGATCAGGACGGGGGAATGCCCCCCCGTCACAGGGAGAAGCCTTTGAGTTCATCCGGCAATTCGCCTTTCTGAAACAGTTCGTCGAGCATGGATGGGATCTCGGCCGGCGAGCCATATTGGGCTTCCCAGTCCGCCGCGTTCCAGATCTCGAATTTCTTGCCTTGGCCAACCAGCGTCACCTCCTTTTCCAGCTTGGCTTTGTCGCGCAACAAGGCCGGCAGTAGGATGCGGCCCGCGCTGTCCAGTTCCAGGTCGCTGGCATGGCCGATCAGGGTGCGTCTCAGCTTGAGATAAAGCGGATGAAAGCTGGAGAGGGCGTTGAGCCGTTGCTCGATGGCATCCCATTCGGGAAAGGGATACAGGGACAGACAACTGCTGGGGTCGAGGGTCACCACCACACGGCCCTCGTACCGCTGCATCAGCACGTCGCGGTACTTGGCGGGGATGGCCAGCCTGCCCTTGCCATCCAGAGACAATGGTGTGGACCCACGAAACATCGTCGCCACGTTGGCCTAGTGTTCCCACTTGACCACACTCTCCTCCACATTCCTCCACTCAAACCCACTATAGAGGTGATTTTCCTCCGGCGTCAAGCTGGATTTCGGCTTTTTTCCAATGTGTACAAAGACTTATTCGACAAGAGATTGCGGCGGGTTAGCCAGTCCAAATAACGGGCTACAGGCGGGAGTTAAAGTAAGTTGTTAGGACAAGCCAGAGGCTGGCTCCGGCGTCCATTGAGGAGGGTCGGGTGTGGAAGGGGGAGTCGGCCGATAAGCCGGGTTCTGTCTAGGACAGCCATTCATCTGGGACGGCGGTCACCCGCCGCCTCGTGCAGCCTACCCGCAGGCTCGGCGGGCCGCGTCATCGCCTGCCTATTTGGCTTTGCTCCGGGTGGGGTTTGGCGTGCCATCCCTGTTACCAGGGGACGCGGTGAGCTCTTACCTCGCCATTTCAACCTTGCCTGATCCGGCTTAGCGACCGGCCATCGGCGGTATGCTTTCTGTTCCACTTTCCGTCGCCTCGCGGCGCCCAGGCGTTACCTGGCACCCTGCCCTTTGGAGCCCGGACTTTCCTCCCGCCGCCGCACCGGCGACGGGCGGCTGTCTGGCCGACTCCCGGCTCAAATATAGGTATCGTTTAAGCCGCGGGCAAGTCCACGGAAGGCTTAGGGCGTGTTAACACGCCCTAGACCAGGGACAGGCCACTGTCATCGTCGTCCTGGTTGCTTGCTTCTTCCACCTCGTCCTCTGTGGGTGCAGGGTGCTTGACCAGGTTCTTGAGCATGAGCCTCAACTCGTTGGCGGAGTCTGCATAGCGTATCGCTACATCGGGCTCGACTTTCCCCGCCTGGCATAGGCCGAACAGGGCTTGGTCGAAGGTGCGCATGCCCTGATCGGTCGATCGCGCCATCAGTTCCTTGATCTCGTGTACCTGGCCGGCCAGGATCAGATCGGCGATACGCGGTGTGTTGATCATGATCTCTACGGCGGTCACTCTGCCGCCTTGGATGCAGGGCAGCAGGCGCTGGGAGACGGTGGCCTTCAGGTTCAAGGAGAGGTCCATCAGGATTTGCTGGCGCCGATCTGCGGGGAAGAAGTTGATGATGCGGTCCAGGGCCTGGTTGGAGTTGTTGGCGTGCAGGGTGGCCAGGCACAGGTGGCCGGTTTCGGCAAAGGCGATGGCGTAGTCCATGGTGTCCTTGTCACGGATCTCGCCGATGAGGATCACATCCGGCGCCTGGCGCAGGGTGTTCTTCAGGGCCGCGAACCAGTTGTCGGTGTCCACGCCCACTTCCCTTTGCATGACCAGGCATTTCTTGTGGGTGTGGACGAATTCGATGGGGTCCTCGATGGTGATGATGTGGCCGCGGGAGTTCTCGTTGCGGTAACCCATCATGGCGGCCAGGCTGGTGGACTTGCCGGTGCCAGTCCCGCCCACCATGAGGACCAGGCCCCGCTTCTCCATGACGATCTGTTTCAGGGTGGGCGGCAGGCCCAGTTCCTCCAGGGTGGGGATTACGGTGTTGATGACCCGGGCCACCAGGCCGTGGGAACCTCGCTGGACATAGGCGTTGACGCGGAAGCGCCCGATGCCGTCCAGGCTTAGGGCGAAATTGCATTCCTTGGTTTCCCGGAACTCGGCACGCTGCTTGTCGTTCATGATGGCGGCGACGACCTCCTCGGCCTGTTGCCGGGTGACGGGCTTGTTCCCCACGGGCAGCACCTCGCCGTGGATCTTGATGGCGGGTGACGCACCCACGGTGACGAATAGGTCGGACCCCTCCTTTTCCAGCATGAGTTTGAGCAGGTCCGCCACGAATTTGAAATAAGGACTGTCGTTCTGCATTTTTTCGCCTCCTCTGATTGATGCCTACCTCGAACCGTGTGGATCCTGTAAGGTTATTCGGTTGAGATCACGGAATTATGCCAGGCGCCAGAATACTGGCTCACCCGCCCGCAGTGGGACAAGCCGATCGCCCGGGCCGAAGTCCAGCGATTCCGGGGGTAGCCAGATCTCCTTCTGCAATGTGATCTTGTCCTGGTTGCGGGGCAGTCCGTAAAAGTCCGGCCCATGGAAGCTGGCGAAGGCCTCCAGGCGGTCCAGGGCATCCACCGTTTCGAAGGCCTCGGCGTACAGCTCGATGGCGGCGTGAGCGGTGTAGATGCCCGCACAGCCGCAGGCGCACTCCTTGGCACTGCGGGCATGGGGGGCGCTGTCCGTGCCCAGAAAGAAACGGGGGTTGCCCGACGTGGCGGCCTCGATCAGGGCGCGACGATGTTCCTCCCGCTTCAGCACCGGCAGGCAGTGGTAGTGCGGGCGGATGCCGCCCTGGAACACGACGTTGCGGTTGTAAAGAAGATGATGTGCGGTCAGGGTGCCGGCCACATTGGCGCCACCGTCCTCCACGAACTCGATGCCCTGGCGCGTGGTGACGTGTTCCAGCACCAGCCTGAGCCTGGGAAAGCGGCGCAGCAAAGGGACAAGCACGCGGTCGATGAACACCGCCTCCCGGTCGTAGATGTCCACCCCTCGGTCCGTGACCTCGCCGTGCACCAGCAGCGGCAGACCGGTGGATTCCATCGCCTCGATGGCCGGCCAGGCGCGCTCGACGGCAGTGACACCGGAGTCGGCGTTGGTGGTGGCCCCGGCCGGGTAATATTTCACCGCGTGCACGAAGCCGCTGGCCCTGGCGCGGACGATTTCCTCGGTTGTGGTGTTGTCCGTGAGGTAGAGCGTCATCAGGGGCTCGAAGCGCATCCCTTCCGGGAGCACATCCAGGATGCGTTGCCGGTAGGCGGCGGCATCGTCTATCGTGCGAACGGGCGGCCTGAGATTGGGCATGACGATGGCGCGGGCGAAACGACGGGCCGTGTCCGGCAGGACCGTGCGCAGGGCATCGCCGTCGCGCAGATGCAGGTGCCAATCGTCCGGTCGGGTGAGGGTGAGCGTTGCTGTCATGACTGGCGAGTCGCGAGTAGACAGAAGCAAGTTTAGCCTTACTTCCGACTTCCGACTTCCGACTTCCGACTTCCGACTTCCGACTTCCGACTTCCGACTTCCGACTTCCGACTACCGACTTCCGACTTCCGACTTCCGACTTCCGACTTCCGACTTCCGACTTCCCTCTCCGGTCTCGACGAGTTGACCGGCGCGGCGTCGGAA
>JBJKSP010000365.1:0-3797 GCA_046703865.1 Thiobacillaceae bacterium | reverse complement strand
CTTTGCCCCCGTGACCGAATTGATGGCGGCGGGGGTCAACCTGGGGCTGGGCACGGACGGTCCCGCCAGCAACAATCGGATGGACCTTTGGGAAGAGATGCGTCTGGCGGCCCTGCTGGCCAAGGGCGTGTCGGAAAAGGCCGATGCGGTGCCCGCCTGCGCGGCCCTGCGCATGGCCACCCTGGGCGGCGCCCGCGCCCTGGGCCTGGCCGACCGGATCGGCAGCCTGGAACCGGGCAAGCAGGCCGACCTGGTAGCGGTGGATCTGACCGGCCCTCATACCCAGCCCTGCTATAACCCGCTTTCCCATTTGGTCTACAGCGCCGGGAGGGGTGAGGTAAGCCATGTCTGGGTGGGTGGCAGGGCCGTGGTGGTCGAGGGCGTTTGCACCACGCTGAGTGCCGGGGAATTGGCCGCCACGGCCCAGGAATGGGGTCTGCGTATTACCGGATAGACCTCGGTGCCCGGATCGCTTTCGATAGCAAGGGACAATGGCGCCGCAATCGGCCACGACCTCCCCGCTGCGGTGTCGTTGCGCGGCAGGGTCAGTTAGAATTCTCTAATGAACAGCGCCTACCATCCCTCGCACGGGTGGGCGGGGCCTCCCTCTTCAGCGCCTGGAGCCATCGTGAGCAGCAAGATCCAAGTCCCCTCCGGACAACGAATCACCGTAAATGCCGACAATACCCTCAATGTACCGGACCACCCGATCGTCCCTTTCATCGAGGGTGATGGCACCGGCGTGGACATCACCCCCACCATGCGTACCGTTTTGGACGCGGCGGTGGACAGGGCCTACGGCGGCCGGCGCCGGATCGCCTGGATGGAGGTCTATGCCGGGGAAAAGGCCACGCGCATCTACGGGGCCGACGCCTGGTTGCCGGAAGAGACGGTCGAGGCCGTCAGGGAATACGTCATCTCCATCAAAGGCCCCCTCACCACCCCCACCTCGGGCGGCATCCGCTCCCTGAACGTGGCCCTGCGCCAGATGCTGGATCTCTATGTCTGCCTGCGTCCGGTGCGGTACTTCAAGGGGGTGCCCAGTCCGGTCAAGGCCCCGGAACAGGTGGATATGGTCATCTTCCGGGAGAACACCGAAGACATCTACGCCGGCGTCGAGTGGGAGGCCGGCACCGACGAAGCAAAGAAGGTCATCGAGTTCCTGCAGAAGGAGATGGGCGTCAAGAAGATCCGCTTCCCCGGAACCTCGGCCATCGGCATCAAGCCTGTGTCCGTCGAAGGTTCCGAGCGCCTGATCCGCAAGGCTATCCAGTATGCCATCGACAACGGCCGCAAATCGGTCACCTTGGTGCACAAGGGCAACATCATGAAGTTCACTGAAGGTGGCTTCAAGAAATGGGGGTATGAACTCGCGGCCCGGGAATTCGGGGCCACCCTGATCGACGCTGGGCCCTGGATGCAGCTTCCCAACGGCATGGTCATCAAGGACGTCATCGCCGACGCCTTCCTGCAGCAGATCCTGCTGAGGCCTGCGGAATACGACGTCATCGCCACCCTGAACCTGAACGGTGACTACGTCTCCGACGCCCTGGCTGCAGAAGTGGGCGGTATCGGCATCGCCCCGGGGGCTAACCTGTCGGACACCGTGTCCATGTTCGAGGCCACCCACGGGACGGCGCCCAAGTATGCCGGCCAAGACTATGTCAATCCCGGTTCCATCATCCTGTCAGGGCAGATGATGTTGAGGCATATGGGATGGACAGAGGCGGCCGGCCTGATCATCAAGGGCATGGAAGGCGCCATTCAGGCCAAGACCGTGACCTACGACTTTGCCCGCTTGATGGAGGGTGCCCAGCAGCTGTCCTGCTCGGCGTTCGGCAAAGAGATCATCCGATGGATGGCGTAGGGCTTGTGAACGCCTTAGGTCAGTTGATCGTGTAATTCGGGCGTCTCGACCCCGTACCGGCGCAGCATGGCCAACAGCTCTTCCGCGATCGGGCCGAGTTCCTCTTTCTGGCGTTCAAGACCTGCAAGTAGATGTTCCAGCTCACCTGCAGCTTCGTATCCGTGTTCGTGTTCGTGTAATTTGGAAACCATTTGCGCTCTCCCGCGCCAATTGTCTTGTTTTGACGTATAGCACAGGGGAGCGCAGATGGCAGACCGGATTTTGGCCGGCCTAACGGTCAGGAGTCTTTCATATCGCCTGGATGTTGGCTGCCTGCTTGCCCTTGGGGCCTTCTGCCACGTCAAATGACACACGCTGGCCATCCTTGAGGGATTTAAAGCCTTTCATATTGATGGCGGAGAAATGGGCAAAGATATCCTCCCCGCCCTCATCGGGGGTAATAAAGCCATAACCCTTAGAGTCGTTGAACCATTTGACGGTGCCAGTAGCCATGTAGCTCACTCCTTGATCGAACACGAACGCACTGCTTGGCTACAAGCCCCCTCCGGCACGACTCGAACCAAACGGTCGCTTTTTTACGCGGCTCTCCACGCATCGTCAATCGCCCTTGCAAAAAACGCGATAGTCCTCACAATAACTTTCGTCAGTCCTTATTGATTGGTAAGACCCGCATGGCAGTCCGGCGTCAGGAGGATGAGGTCGTCGAGGCGCAACGAGAAGTCGCGCCCCAGCCTCCCATGTTCAAGGTCCTCCTGCTTAACGACGATTACACCCCGATGGATTTCGTGGTCCATGTGCTAGAGCGCTTTTTCGCCATGAGCCGTGAACAAGCCACCCTCGTCATGCTCAAAGTGCATAATGAGGGTGTGGGGCTGGCTGGGATCTACCCGAGGGATATTGCCGAGACGAAGGTACGCCAAGTGGTGGACTATGCCCGTCATCACCAGCATCCGTTGCAATGCGTCATGGAGGAAGATCGATGATCGCCCAGGAGTTGGAAGTCAGCCTGCATATGGCCTTCATGGAGGCACGGCAGAAGCGACACGAGTTCATCACCGTAGAGCATCTGTTGCTGGCCATGCTAGACAATCCCTCAGCGGCAGAGGTATTGCGGGCCTGTGCTGCCAACGTAGACGAATTGCGGCAGAAGCTACATGATTTCATTGAGAAACATACCCCACGCGTGCCAGGCGACGGCGAAGTCGACACCCAGCCGACCCTGGGTTTTCAGCGCGTCATCCAGCGTGCCATCCTCCACGTCCAGTCCTCGGGCAAGAAGGAGGTCAACGGCGCCAACGTCCTGGTGGCCATCTTCGGGGAAAAAGACTCCCATGCGCTGCACTTCCTCACTCAGCAGGGCATCACCCGCCTCGACGTTGTGAACTACATCTCCCACGGCATCACGAAGACGCCCCAGGAAAGCGGACCGGCCGGACGCTCCGAGCCGACCGGACAGGAGCCGGAGGGTGAGACCGACAAGGCCTCGGCCTTGGAGTCCTTCACCGTCAGCCTCAACGCCCAGGCTCTGGCAGGTCGCATCGATCCGCTGATCGGGCGGGACAGGGAACTGGAGCGCGTGATCCAGACCCTGTGCCGGCGGCGCAAGAACAATCCCCTCCTGGTGGGTGAGGCCGGCGTCGGCAAGACCGCCATCGCCGAGGGACTTGCGCGGCGTATCGTCGAGAACCAGGTGCCCGATGTGCTGGCAGGCTCCTCCGTGTATGCGCTGGACATGGGGGCGCTGCTGGCGGGCACGAAGTATCGCGGGGATTTCGAACAGCGCCTGAAGGCCGTGCTCAAGCAGCTGACCAATAATTCCAAGGCGATCCTGTTCATCGACGAGATCCATACCCTTATCGGGGCGGGCGCCGCTTCCGGGGGTACCCTGGATGCCTCCAACCTGCTCAAGCCCGCCCTTTCCTCCGGCCTG